>JAFGND010000094.1 GCA_016927185.1 Candidatus Coatesiibacteriota bacterium | reverse complement strand
TTTATAAAATCAAGAAATCCGGGAAGGTTTATAATTACTATGAAAGGTAAAATTTTAGTAATGATAATATTTGTTTGCCAAGGTTTTTTATTTGGCGAAACAACCAAGAGTGTTGATATTATTGATGGAATTGTTGCAGTTATTGGTGATGTTCCAATTTTGTACAGTGATGTTGAAAGAAGGGCAATGGAATTCGCTTACTACGAAAAAAAAGATATAGGTTTGAATAAGAGCCTGGCTGAAGAGTACAGGAAGAAAGCATTCAAATCGCTATATGAGAATGCAATTTTCCTGATGGCAGCTAAAGAGGATTCTACAATATTTGTACAAGAAAATGAGATCCTGGAAAAAGTAAATGCGCAAATTAGCAATTTAAATAAAGCTTATCCTGATCAGAAGGAGCAAGAAACATATCTTAGAACCAATGGCTTCAAGAATAAGGAAGAATATGTAAAGCTCTTCAAGAAGGAAGTTGAAGAAGGTTTATATATACAATACTATACAAGAAGATATATTATGACTGAAGTTAAAATAACGAATGATGAAATAAAGAAGTTTTACAATGAGAACAAAGAAAAGCAAACATTGAAGCAAGATCAGTATCATGTTGGTCAATTTATAATCAGCACAAAAGCTTCTAAAGAAGAACAGGAAAGAATGAATATATTAAAGAATAAAATACTTCAAGAAATAGCCAAGGGAGAGAATTTTTCAGAAGTAGCAAGAAATTATACTGAAGGTCCCAATAAAGCTAATGGTGGCGATATAGGAATGGTTACCAATATGGAAGCTAGTCTCTTCCAGCAGATAAAACATCTGCAAACAGGTCAGATATCTAACTGGATCTTCTGGAAAGGAAGCTGGTGGTTATTTAAAGTTACAGAAAGAATAGAGGATAATTTAAGAGTAAGTCTCATCCTTCTAAAACCTAAACAGAATACAGAAGTTTTTGAGAAAGCAAAACTTTTGACAGAAGAAGCACTTTCAGAATATAAGAAAGGGACATCCTTGGTCATGTTGAAGGACAAGTTCAAGGAAGCAAAACAGGTAGATTTAGGATGGTTAACAGAAACAAATATGGCAGACTTGGGTATTCCAGCAGATATAAGGAAAATGAAAGACAATGAGGCAACCGATGTCGGTTCTTCTGAAAGTTCTTTCCAGTTTTATGTTTTATTCAAGAAGGAAAACAAGGAATGTACATTGGATCAACTTTATGAGGATATAAAGAGAATTCTCCGTATACAGAAGATGCAGAAACTAATAGAGAACAGGATTAGTTTACTGAAGAAGCAGATATATATAAAGGTTTTTGAACCATATGACAAACTCATTTAGCGATATGAGAATAGATATTTTTCTGGATAAAAGCAGACTCATTAAATCCAGAAGCATAGCAAAAACTGCATGTGATAATGGGGCAGTAAAAGTGAATGGTAGAATAGTAAAAGCTTCTAGCAAAATCAAAGTTGGGGATATAATTGAGATAGAAAGTGTTTCATTTTATAAAAGGATTGAGGTATTAGGAATACCCATGAAAAACCTTAAGAAGCAAGAAGCAGTATTGCTTTATAAGGTATTAGATGAGAATAAAAAAGAGGTTTTTAAGGATGGATGATCAGAAACAAGAAGTACCTATAGATCCAGATGATGAATCTTTGAAGCAGATTCTTGAACATGCTGAGAGCTGTTCAATGAAGGGTATGTATGAAGCTTCCATTGGTTGGTATAATAGGGCTCTTGAAATAAAAGAGAATGATAAAGAAATCCTTTCTAATATTGGCTTAGCCTATTTGAAAAACAGGAACTTCAATAAAGCTGCTGAGATATTCAGAAAAATATGTATAAAAGAGGATTATATTCCTGATAAACTACTGTTTTATCTAGCCTATACTCAAGATAATCTTGGTAAGCAGCAAGCAGCAGAAAGATATTATAAGCAATACTTGAAGTATTTTCCAAATGACTTGATTGCCATGAATAATCTTGCTGTTGTCTTGAAAAGAATGGGGCTTTTTACTGAAGCTGAAGAAGTTTTGGAGAGTATTCTGGTAAAGGATTTATATAACAGGTCAGCGAATCTTAATCTTGCTTATATTTACAGAAAAACTCATCGTTATGAAAAGGCGAAGGGATTAGTAGAAAAACTATTAACAGTTAATGATGCTGATACAAAGCTTAGAGTGTTTCTGGAAGAAATGAAAGAAGAAGAAGCTCAAACAAAGCATAACAAAGAAGATGTTTACTACTATAATGCCTTATCATATGTAAAAGAGAACAAACACAAGCAAGCTCTTGAGGAACTTAATAAAGCTCTTCAAACAACTCCCAAAAGCCATAAAATTCATGAAGCATTTGGTCTTGTTTATGAATCAATGCAGGAATATGAGATTGCATGGAGAGAATATGAGAAATCTCTGTCTTTTGCAACAGGTAATTTGAATGCCCTGGATGCCTTGATAAGAATAGGTAAGTTGCTTAATAAAGATAAGGAAGTTTTATCGTATTTGCGAAAGCTTGTCTATGAATCAGACAGGAAAGAAAAGTACCAGGATCTTTATATAACTGAACTTATATCACAGAAAGCATGGAAAGAGCTTGAAAGATGGTCGGAAACTTTTCCTGAGACTGACTATACGGGGCAAGCATGGCTTGGATATTCTTACTGCATGCAGGATAGGATGGGGGAAGGAATTACCCTGCTTGATTATACATTTGAATACCTTGATAATCTGGAAGCTCTTTATCAAACTGCTGCGTGGTTTCATGAGGGCAAGAATTTGAAACGTAGCAGTGAAATATACAGATTCATAATTTCTCAATGGAATGGAGAATTGAAAGCATATGCATTGTTAGCTGAGGTTTTAAGGGGAATGGAGCAATATACTCAAGCTGCTGAAGTAATGGCAGAAGCTTTCAGAATTCAGAACAAGAAAGGATAAAATGAAACCCATCAGATATGTTATATTGAGTTTTTCTATTTGCATGATATTATCATCCTGTAATTTATTAAGCAAATCCAGGGATAATGACATACCATCATATAGCCAGGATGATGAAAAGAGAATGTTTGCATACCAGGATTTAATGAAGAACAAACAATTCATATCTCAAGCAAAGATATTAGAGCTGGAAAGAGAAAATGCAAAACTGAAATTACAAAATGAAGCTTTAAAAAACCAGGGTTATTATCTTGTGATAGATCAAACTGAAATGCGTTATTATTTAAGAAGAGGAGACAAACTGATACGAAGTGGTGTTGTAGCACTTGGAAAAGGAGAAACACAAGTAGGCAGCACGACTTTCAAGTTTTATACTCCAACGGGTGCCTTTAATATCTTGTATAAACAAGAGAATCCATGGTGGCACAGACCTCCCTGGTACTGGAAGGAAAAAGGTAAAGCCTATCCTGATTCTATTATAAAGATACCTAGAAATCTTAATCCTGGTGAAGCTAGAAAAATGTATAATGAATTAACAGAAGAAGAGAAAGACAGAGTAACAGTAGTTCCAGGAGAGTTGGGTAAATATAAAATGGGTTTAGGTGACGGCATATTCATCCATTATGGTAAAGAATTAGGTAGAAATGCAAGTCATGGTTGTATAAGAGTTGGGAAAGCGGATCTCGAAATACTTTACAAGTATTTGAAAGTAGGAGATCCAGTATTTGTTTACTGATGAAGTTATTGGCATTATTTCTTTCACTTTGTTTTATTCTTGCAAGCTGTGCCAGTTTGAACTGGTATGGTTATGATAATTCAAAAACCTCTGATAGATATAGCCAGTCAGATAAGAATAATGACAAACAGAATACTGAAGAGGGTATAGCAAGCTGGTATGGGCAGGCTTTTCAAGGAAGAAGAACCGCTTCTGGTGAGAAGTTTGATATGCATATGATGACAGCAGCTCATCGCAAACTTCCCTTTAATACAGAAGTCAAGGTTACTTACCTTAAGAATGGAAAATCAGTAACTGTAAGAATAAATGATAGAGGTCCTTACAAAGAAGGAAGGATAATAGATCTATCCTATGCAGCTGCCAAAGCTATAGGTTTGGATAGAGACGGTATTGGGAAAGTCAAACTGGAGTGGTAGTGAAAAAGCGGAAGTATATTCTTCGCTTTTTGCTGCTTTTTTCAGGTTTTCTAGTTTCTCTATTTATTGCTGAATTAGTCATTAGAATTGGCAAATTCGCTCCTGCAGTTTTCATGTTTGAATCATCATCCTTGAAAATGAGTAATGACAAAGAGCTTTTATATGAAATGATTCCATATAAATCAACTTCATATGGTGATACTTTGAATTCATTTGGTTTCAGGAGTGATAGTATCAGTATAAAAAAGGGAACGAGCATTACAAGATTAATGATTGTTGGTGATTCTATTGCTTATGGAGTGAATATAAAAAGAAACATGGTCTTTCCATTTTTACTGCAGACAATGTTAAACAAATACAGTAAGGATAAAAATACTAAATATGAAGTTGTTAATATTTCAGTACCGGGATATAATCTGAATCAGGAGTTAAGGCTTATAGAAAAATGGAAGGAATTGAAACCTGATATTGTCCTGATAGCTTATTGTCTCAATGATTTGCAGGATTATTCTTATGAATATGGAGAATTGAAAAGCCAGTTATCCAATAATGAACTGAGTTTGTATGAAGACTGGAAAAAGGGAAAAAATAAAATCCTTCTTGAAAGCAACCTGTACAGATTTTTAAAATACAGAATTTTCTATATTCAGAAGAAGGAGTTACAGAGAAATATTGATAAAGAGTGGATAAGCATTAAGAATTATACATGGGCAGATTATTACAGAAACTTGTATATTGATGGTGGAGAGGTTTTTTTAAATGACAAAATTTATGTATTCAAGAAATTATCTGAAAAATATAATTTCAAACCATTTATTTTAGTTTTTCCTGTTTTACTTAATCTTGATAATTACCCACTCTTAGATGTTCATGATAAGATAAGAAAGGCTGGATTAAGATTTGGGATATATGGTCTTGATCTTTTGAATACCTACAGAAGTTATACATCATTAAGCAAGAAAGCTATTCATATCAGAATGGATAATGGTACTATAGATCCTTTACACCCTAATGAAATTGGTCATAAGTTGGCAGCAATAGCAGTCTTAATACAACTATGCAAGAGTAAACTTATAAACGAAAGTTTTGATATAGACGAGATATGGAAGTGCGAATTCAATGAATATTCTAGCAAAAAAGAAATGAAGGATGAAGAATAGAATACTTGGTTTCCCGGAAAGAAGGATATATATCTGGCTTGCATTATTTTCTGTACTTCTTGTTTTTTTGTCCTTGACAGCAAAAGATTCATGGACTGATGATGGTGTTTCTCATTATCTCAAAGCCAGGTTGAGCTTAAGTAATACACACATTCTTATAGATCCATGGGCAAAACCGATATTCAATTTATTGTACTTGATACCATCTCAATTTGGTCAATTATTTGCCAGGTTAGAAACAGTTCTTCTTTCCATTTTAACTGCTCTTTTTACAGCATTTGCTTATAAAAAGGCTTATCCAGAATCAGATGATTATGATGTTATAGTCTTTTTTATTTTTGCTCAACCAGTTTTTTTTTCAATAGCTTATGATACATATACTGAAATAACAGCTGCATTCATATTGTCATTGTTTCTTTATTTTTATTATTCTCACAAGGATATAATTGCAGCTCTTATAGCTTCACTCCTTCCCCTGACAAGATTTGAAGGCATTTTTCTTGTTATTGCTATTATGTTGATTTATGCAATTAAAAGAAAATTCTTTATTATTATATTTTTGTTAGCTGGTCTTTTAGTTTGGAATTTTGCAGGATTTATTCTAACTCATAGGATTTTCTGGTTGTATGAAGCAATAATAAATTGGCACAAGGAAATGTATTATAATATCGTACCGAGAATGGGAGATCCATTTTACTGGCTGCATCAGCAATTATATATATTAGGTCCAAGCATTATGATACTTTGCTTGCTATGGATGTTTCTTATAAGATTTTCACAACCGAATACTTATAAAAACATGCCTTTTTTCCTTCTATCTGTATTTTTTATATCTGAAATTGCCATAACGGTTTCTGGAAAAGGAGGTAGTGGTAATCATCCAAGGTTTTTTGCCTTCGTATCACCTCTTTATGCTTATATTGCAATGAAAGCATTTGATGTTTTTAAAGAAGGTGAGGAGGGCAGAACTCGTTTTGCTATTATTGGTTTTATGTTCATAATATTAGCAATCAGGTTGATCTGTGGATGGCCTCACCCTGTTTGGAAAAGCTGGGATGGCAATAAAATACTCATTTTTGGAATAGTAATAACAATTCTAGGTGGGGTTTTCCTGAGGAAACCTTCCAGATTCTTTTTAAATATGATACTTGCTTTTTTAATCGTTTATAGTTTATATTTCAATCTTTTCAGAGGATCAAGACCTGGGATAAGGCAAAAGACTGTATTAAAGGCATATATATATTGGAAAGAAGTGCTTAATGAAAAGAAACCTGTTTATGCCTATCATCCAAAGTTTTATCAATATGCAGAAAATGATATTGATATAGGAAAGGATATCCGTCATCTTGATTTATCTACTTTGAACAATTCTGAAAAAGGTTCTATAATTATCTGGGATTCATGGTATTGTCCAAGATTCAATGCAAGAGTTGAGAAGTCATTCCTTGATAGTGCACAAAACTTGAAGCTCCTCAGGGAATTTAAGGAGCCAAGTCTTGAGATAAGAATAATGGAAAAACAATAATCATGGTATAATAACAAAAGGATACTTGAAAAGTGTCGAATTGTTTTCTGTGACATGTAAAAAATACCTTCCTTGCGGAAGTGAGGTGTTTGCGGTGAAATTATGTGTTCCTGATTTATAGAATTGTGGGAACCAAGCTTTTCTTATTCTCCCATTCATATCAATCAGTTTGAAAACTATTGATGAATCATGATCCAATGAAAATGAAACATTGACAGTCTTCCTGGCGGGATTTGGATAAATTTTGATTTGATTTGATTTTCTGGGAACAGCTTTTACAAAATTTCTCTTACCAAATCCCATTTCTTCTCTTATTACTACCCTGACTTCAATATCCCTGCAGAGTTCAGCTATTGGTATTGGTGTATCCTGTCTGACATGAATAAAACCTGCTGCCAGAATTTCAGGATGTGTCTGACAGTAGTACATTAGGTGATAGAAAATATAGTTGCATAAATAATCTCCAGCATTATATCCATGGGCAGCAACTGCTTCTGTAAATTCCCACGTAACCTCTGAATTTACTGAATCAACAATAGTAGAGCAAGGTAAGGTACTTGATAATTGTGCAGGACCTCCAGGAACGCAATACTCAGAGGGAGGGAATTCCTGTGCTTCATCTTTATGATGTCCGCATCTATTTTTGGCAACATGCTCGACATGAGATGCATTATTATAGCCACTTCCATAAGACATTACATAGACAGGCTTATATTTATCAAGAGCTTCAAGAAATACCTCTAATCCACGTCTCCATTCAACAGGAATTTTAACACAGTGAATTCTATATCCTTCAACAAGCGTGCTATCAAGATGTGCAATGCTTTCCCAAGCTATATTATAAGAAGCACCACCCCATTTATCAAAACCTGTCAGCAGGAAGACAGGCTCATCTGCTAAAAGAAGAGAAAATGAAAAAAGCAATAAAACAAGAGATAAAATACGCATAAAAACCTTCCTTATTTTTTCATTGGCTTCAAAGCTAAAAGAATTATTGTCAAGAGAAAAATCTTGACCGATTCTTTTTCTTAAATATTGCTAACGCAATGCATTATAGAAGATTATTGTTGCCTGTTATAATTATGCTTTCATGTTCCAAACCTTATAAATCACCATTAGCAGATAAACAGCTTGAGCTTCCTGAGATAAAAGAGTTCTGTATATATTCGAAGTATTTAGATTCAAGGCAACCTTTTGTCTTGATAATTCCGAGAGAAGCTAAAAAACGCAATAAGTTACCTGCATTGATATTAATGTCAGGCAGGGGAGAAGCAATAAGATCCCCTATTGAAGGAGCACGTGCATGGACCAAATACTATGGTATTCAAAACATCTATGCACAAATGAGAGACCAGAAACTACCTCAAAAGATATTCCTGAATAATGTCAAAGAGAAACACTATAATGCTTACTCTACGCTTTTAAAAAAGTATCCATTTAAGGAGTTTTTTATAATTTCTCCCAAAACACCTGATATTGACAGGGAAAATTACGATTTTGATAGATTTGAGAAGTTCTTAAGGCTTGAGTTGATACCTTTTCTTTCGGAAAAATATAAAATAGATGAAAGCAAAATAGGTATAAATGGGATTTCATTGGGAGGTTTATGGTCTTTGTACCTGGGAACGTCTCATCCAGAATTTTACAGGTTTATTGGCAATCAACAAGGTGCTTTCAAAAAGCACTCCCAGAAAATTGAAAGAAATCTGGTTGCAAACAGAGAGGAATTAAAGAAAAGCAATATCAGATTGGTCACATCAGAGAGAGATTATCTTAAACAAGATGTTATTGAAATGAAAGATATTCTAAAAAAGCATGGATTAAAACATTCTTTTGTAATTCTGGATGGCCCTCATGATTATATTTTCAATCAGGGAGCAGGTTCTGTTGATATTTTATTTTATTTCTACATATCATGTTTCTACCCAGAAGTCCAAGATTCTTTGCCTCAGGATTAACGCATCAGCAGTACAGGAACGCTTGAATTTCTTAGAACATATTCAGTAGTAGAGCCTAAAATAAGATCAATAATTCTTCCGTTTCCATAAGCTCCCATGGCAATCAAATCAATTGCTTCTCTGTTAGCATACTTTACTATCTCATCTTCTGGATCACCATTTTTACATATGTAATCAATAGTCAAGTTCACAGGTTCAATTGCTTTTTTTGCCTCTTGAAGAATCAATTGCCCTTCTTCATTATCACCAACATTTAATATAGTTAATGAAAATTTTAATTTGTTGCTTAAAACCTTTATTACGTTCAAAGTATCATTTGCATAATTACTTCCATCATATGCCAGAAGTATTTTGCTTAATTTTGGATGAAGTGCAGGAGCAATTATTAAAGGTTTATTTATTCCCCTTGAAATTTCTTCTGCATTAGAGCCCAGAAATTTACTATTATCTTTTTTGCTTTCTCCACATTCACCTATAATAACAAGATCAACTGTATGAGCCTTTTTACAAACAACCTCCCTTACATTACCTTCTTCAATAAAAGTCTCAGGAAATATTTGGGAATCATTGCATCTTTGTTCTGCTGCTTCAATCAAAGTCTTTCCTCTTTTATAGAGACTTTTTCTTAGGTTTTCCTCCACATGCAACTGGGGATTTACTCCCAGATAACTTGAGAAATCATAAACAAGCACCCAGTTGAAATATTTGCTATCGATGACATGCATTATAGAGAACTCTGCATTCAAGTTTTTCGCAAGATAGATTCCATAGTCTAATGCCATTAAACTGCACTCACTGCTATCAATTGCTACCAGTATTTTATCAAACATTACTAGCCTCCATTGTTTTTGACATGTGTGCCCCTTTAAAAATATATTGTCAATTTCTTTGTTATCTTGGATTGAAACTATATGAATTTTGAGCACTGGATAGTATTTTTATCAGGAGGAATTGGCAGGAGAACAGGAAAGAATCTCCCCAAGCAATTTGTAGAAATTGCCGGTAAACCCTTATTTATTCATAGTCTATTGTGTTTTCTGGAATATAAACCAATAAAAAAGATAGTATTAGTAATGCCTGAGAATTATATGGAGTTGACAGAAAAATATATAGGTGACTATAAACTCAGCAATATAGTTTTAATAAAAGGTGGTAAGACAAGACAGCAATCTTCATTTAATGCGCTGAAAAGAATAAACAAAGAAAAGAATAAGGAAAATATTATTGTAGCAATTCATGATACAGCAAGACCATTTACAAAAAGTGAAATTATAGAAAAAAGCTTCAAGATTGCATTGGAAAAAGGAGCTTGTTTGGTCGCAAAAGGAGTAACTGATTCAATATATAAGCAAAGTGATAGAGTATTTCAGCAATTGAATAGAAGCAAATTGATTTCAGCTGAAACTCCTCAGACATTCAGGTTTCCGATCATATGGGATGCACATCAAAAAGCAAGGGAGCAGAAAATTGAAAACGCTTCAGATGACATAATACTTGTATTGAAAGCTGGATATGATATTGATGTTTTGCTTCACTCCACAAATAATCTGAAAATTACTAAAGCGGAGGATTTTGAATATACCGAGTTTATTATAGGAAAAAGAGAAAAGGATGAGTAGATTTTTAATTTTGTTTATATTAGTATTCAAAGCAGTTTTGCTGGATGCTGGGGATATAGTTAAATTTGATATTAAACCTTGCTTTAATGGCTATTTTGAAGAAGGATCTTATTATCCATTGATTATAGACATTGAGACTACTAATGGTGATTTTGAAGGTAGGCTTGAGGCAGTTATTCACAGGACAAATGATAATGATGCATCTTTTACATGGAAAACAAGAGTATCTATGCCAGGTCCTCAGAACAGCAAATCATTTGAAATGTTGCTTCCATTACCACAATGGTTCAATAGCCTTGAGGTTAATCTTGTTTCAAAAGACGGCAAAATAATCAAACAAGGTGAATATACAAGATATAGAAAATCCGGACCAGCCAAGCCTGGTATCATCCCAATAAAAATGAATAATCTTGAATATAACAGCTTTCTGGTTCTTTTCATTAGTGAGCAAATGACATTTCCTGTTATAAAGCTTTTCTCAGATAATCATAATATGCAGGTAATTCATCCAGAGAAGCTTCCTCATTCATCAATAGGTCTTTCTTCAGTAAAAGTGATTGTGATTGGTGACATATCTCCTGATAATGCGAAAAGATATGTTTTCACAAGAGCACTAAGTGACTGGATAAGTCAGGGAGGATTGCTTATAGTTTCACCTAATCCTCAATGGCTTCTTCTAAAAGATCAGATTCCCAAATCATTTCCATTTCAGTATGAAAAAGGTTCCGAAATCCTTTGGAATTCTTCAATATCTGATTCAAATGCGGTTAAATATGAGATAAATGAAAATATGGATTCTCCAACAACTATAGAAATGCCGGATACAAATGATGCCCTTAATAATCATAATATTGCAGAGAAGGATTCCTCAATTGTTAATCAGATTGATTCAACAAAGGTAGTACTTCAAAAAATAGAGTTAAAGCTTGAAAACTATAAGATACAGTCAATTATTAGTCCTTTCAAGGAAGAAAGATATAATAATGATTTAATATGGGCAAGTTACAAATATGGACTTGGAAGTATACTGGTTATGGCATTCAATATGCAGGATACAAGAAACATTCCGCTTCTTTCACGAATTCCATGGGATAATTCGAGAAAAGAAAAAAGCTATTATGATCAAAATGAAAAAAAGAAGCTGCTTAGTAACATGGAGAATTCCTTTGATTATCATGGTAAAATAAAGATACCAACCCTTCTTTTTATCTCGTTTTTCCTTTTTGCATATATTATTTTCATTGGACCTGTAAACTATTTCCTTTTCAGTTACTTGAAAAAGAGGATATTGCTATGGTATTCTGTGCCAGCTTCAGCTTTGTTATGGACGTTGGCAGCATATCTTATTGTTTTTCTTCACACAGAGAAGGACGTATATACGACTGAATTGAATTTTGTCTCAGCTTATGTAAAACAGAATAATGCGTCTATAATTACACTCAATTCTGTTTTTTCTCCAGTCAGGCAAAACTTTACAATAAGAACAGTTTCTGATGATATTTTCTTCTATCCTGTTTCAAATAATTATAAAATGAATACTATCTGGGAAATTGACAAGGGAGGGAGAGAGTTTTCATCCATCTGGTTTTCACCTGGAGAAACCAAGAGTTTTTTAACTTATAAGAGCATTGATTTGAAAGGGAATATTTCATGTGAACATAAAATAATGAGAGACAGTACAATACACTTTTCAATTACCAATAATCTCCCTTATGATCTTGATGATGCTATTTTGATTTATGGAGAAAATTATAAGATAATAGGAAAATTCAAATCCGGAAAGGATGTAAAAGCAATAATCAAAATACCTATGGTCAAAACTTCAAAACCAACTGCTGCATACAATCCCAAAACAGGTAAAACTTCTCATAAATATGCATCATATTCATATCCTGCTTCAGGACTTATTCACTCCAAAATAATAAATGATTTTAAATTGCTAGCTGAAGATAAGGATGATGAGAAAAATCATACTGATTTCATAAAGGCAATGATCTGGGCATCATTGGATAATGGAAGTATAAGTGGCAAGAAATTCTACAAGTACTTCTCAAGCACAATGAGAGGGAATCCAATTAGCAGGGATGATAAAAGACTATATATATGCGGATGGAATAATAAGCAACCAAGAACATTCATGATTTCAAAGGAATCAAAAAGGTTAAATATTGACTTTTTTATGTTTGAATATAATGTTACATTGAAATGATAGAAATAATCAGATTAAAAAAGAATTACGGTAATTTGAATGCCTTGAAAGGTATTGACATGAGTATTAATTTCAAGGAAATATATGGATTCATTGGACCAAATGGAGCAGGTAAATCTACTACTTTAAGAATACTTTCAACATTAACAAGAGACTATGAAGGAGAAGTAGTAATTGATAATATGCATTTGGATATTAATAATAGATATGAATTACGAAAACAGATAGGCTTCATGCCCGATGTTGTAGGTATTTACAGACATATATTTGTATGGGAATACCTTGATTTTTTCTGTAGAGCATATGAAGTTCCACCCAGCAAAAGGAATAAGATAATTGACGACTGTTTGGCTTTGGTAGATTTAAGTGAGAAAAAGAATTCATTGGTAGGGCATCTTTCAAGAGGAATGACTCAGAGACTTCTTCTTGCAAAAACACTTGTTCATAATCCCAAGATATTGTTACTTGATGAACCTGCCTCAGGTCTTGATCCAAGAGCAAGAATAGAATTGCTCATGCTTTTGAAGGAGCTGAAATCCATGGGAAAGACAATCCTCATTTCATCACATATTCTAAGTGAAATGGAGGGTTTGTGCGATAGATTTGGAATTATTGAAGCTGGGGAAATGGTCTTTGAAGGTTCTCTTGATGATATTCAAATCAAGTTAAGGAGCGGTAATTACATCTCTTTAGGTTTTTACAGAGAGCTTAGTAAGCCTGAAAATGAAGCAATCCTTGAAATAGAAGATGTTATTGAAATGAAAGGGGAGGGAAAGGAGTACACCATTCTTTGTAATGATGGAGATGAATCTATAAAAAAAATAATGAAACATCTTATTATGAGTGACTTTCCGATAATTTCTTTTTCTCCCAGAAAATATAATCTGGATGAAGTTTTTATGAAAATTACAAAAGGAAAAGTGCAGTGAAAGTCCTTTCAAGGATAATGGACAATCCAATTCTTGCTCTAGAATTAAGGCAAAGAGTCAGAAATCCTGCAATTCTTGTTACTATAGTAATCTATATTTTAATAATAGCTTTCATATTTCTAGTATCCTATCTGGATATTGAAACAAAAAGACAAAATAATGTAGTTCTTGGACAGCAGTTTTTCTATACAATAGCATATGCTGAATTTATACTGCTTTCTGTATATTTGTCAATAATCACCTCTCAAGCTATAATATCTGAATTGAAAGCAAAGACATTTGGTTTCATTCTAAGCTCGCCTATGTCGGCTGGAAGCATTATTTTTGGAAAGCTGGCTTCAACTTTTATTTTAATAGTACTTCTTCTGAGTGTTTCTCTGCCTCTTAAGATAATAGGAACAGTAGTAGGCGGAATTGATATTTTTACAATTATTTCATTCATGTTTTTCATGCTTATCTACAGCATTTTTTTGTCTAGTATTGGTGTTTTTATATCAAGCGTTGTCAGAAATAATAGATCAGCAATATTCTTCATGCTAGGCTTCAATTTTTGTATTTTTATTATTTCTTTGATTTTTGTAGAGGTATTCAGGTATTACTCAAAAACCCAGAATTTACCATTGATATCAGTACTTTTCCCGATAAATATAATATATGGTTTTGCGAATGGAAGTGTAAATTTCCTTATTTTTAAATTCAAGATACCCTTCTGGATTCCAACCATTTTGATACTTGGATTATTCATAGTTTTTTTTAATTATCTATCTGCAAGATCCATCAAGCGTTTTGATGAGCCAATTACGTTGTTACCACCTAAATATAATCTTGGGATCATTGCATGCTTTTTGTTGATCCTGTTTTTGTCGTTCTGGTCTTCCTATTCAAGAACTACAAGTATGATAACCTCTTCAAGGATATCTTATTCTAATATAGATAACACTTTAAGATTTTTTTCTGCTTACTTTTTGTATGTTTCAATATTTTTCATTTCTGCAATACCTTTTTTCCCAATTATCCCGAGATGCAAAAGTAATGAATTATTACCTAATGATAGGTATTTGTTTCCACTAAATCTTCCGAGGAATGCTGGGGATGATATAGTTAAGTTTCTGCTTTATTTTTCAGTGATTCTTATTGGACCATTTCTAAGTATTATCTTTTTCCCAAAGACTTTTACTGGACAAGATAAGATAGTATTTTACTATTTTCTTATGACTTTTCTTTCTTTAGTTCCATATGTAACTTTCTCAAGATTACTCCAGAACATCATGCCCAAGAAAAGAATAGCAGTCACTTTATATTTTATCTTGGTACTAGTCTATTTGGGAATTACTTTTATACTCAATAGTACAAAAGCACTTAAGTCTCCAGCTGATTTTATCCTGGGATCTATGAATGCATTGTATTTTGTTTCCGATACTATTAAAGACGGCTTTTCTAATCAAGGGATAATAAAAACAGATTTCATCTTGTACACTTCAGTAAACTTATCGATTTGCTTTTTTACTTCAGTATTCTGGATACTTCTTGATATTGCCTTGAAACCCTTGAATCAATTGAAAATCTATCTACCAAATCTTGAGGATTATTGATTATGTCTGAGTTGGATATTCTTTTCAAGCCAGTAAGAAGAAAACACAGGATGCAATTCATTACATCCTTATTGCAAAAAGCTTTTCTTCTAGGTATGGCATTTCTTCTGTTATGGACAATTGCATTTAAGCTATTTTCCCTGAACTATCCTTGGTATTGGGGATTTTCAATACTCTTGATTGCATTTTTGGCAGCAATAGTATATGGAATAGCAGCTCCTCTTGATTCCATAAGAACTGCAAGATTATTAGATAAACAATTAAAGTTGAAAGAGAAAATACAAACCGGTTTAGAATTCAAGAATAAGACAAGTCCACTGATTAATGCACTCCTTGATGATTGCAGAGATACACTTACTAATCTGGATATCAGAAATACTTTTCCACTGAAGTTTGAAAAATTTTCTTGGCTGATACCAATATTATTATTAACTTCAATCTTAGGTTTACTGTACCTTCCTCCATTATCTGCAAAATCTACTAAAGCCACAATCAAACAGGAACCCGATGTTGTGAAGGAACTGAAAGAACTCAAAGAATTTTATAAAACAAAAAGAGCCTCAGAAAAGAATCCGATAATTGCAAAAAAATATGAAAACATGGAAAAGAGACTTGAGAAGCTTCTTGCAAACAAAGAATTAACAAGAAAAGAAGCGATGAATGAAATGAAATACCAAATGGAGAAAATGAAAGAAGAGTTTTCAGATCAAGCCAGGAAGGAAGAACTAAAAAACAAGCTTACAAAAATGGGACAGGATTTATCCAAGAATAAGGAACTAGGTGAAACTGCCAAAGGGATGCAGAAACAGGAATGGGAGAAAGCAAAGAAGGAACTTGAAAAAGTTAAAAAAACACTATCGGAAAATAAAGCAGACAAGGAGTCTATAAAAGATGCTGCAAAATCAATAGAGAATTCAGCTAATGACTTGAAGTCAGCTGATCCGAAACTGGCAGAACAGATGCAGAAATTGTCTCAGCAGCTTAAGAACAATCAACAGAAAGAAGCTTCAAAGACATTAAAGGATCTGGAGAACAAGCTGGAACAGTTATCAAAAGAGAAAAAGGAAGGAACCTGAAGCAGTTCAGGATGTAAAAGTCTAGGTGAGACTATGGATCAGCTAAACAAGTCCTCAACCAAAATTCAAACAGGTGGAGACAAGATTTCTAAGGATCAACTTGATGAATTGCTGAAACACAGGAAAGAGCTTCTTGAAAAATGGAAAAAGGGAGAATTGAAAACTGAACAGGGATTGAAACCTGGTACCAGCAGTACTAATGAACATGAGAAAACAGATAAAGAGGCACCTGATGTTTTGAAAAGTGAAAAAAAGATAAACAAGGATAAATCCCAGAAAATCGGTGAATACAAAAAAATGTATGATTCAATGAGAACAAAAAGCAAAGGTTATGCAACAAAAGTTGAGGGTAAGGTCTCTGATAAGGAGGAGATTACACAGTTCAAATTTCAGGGTATTGATGATATGAAAACATTGATAACTGATGAAGGAGAGTTGATAAAGGATATCAAGAGAACCGAAGAAGAAGCCATACAGGAGAAACAGGTTCCTGTAAGATACAAAGACTTGATAAGAGAATATTACAAATCAATGGAATAGATGAAGTTTTTAAATTTATCTGCCTTGCCACTACTTGGATTAATTCCTCTGATAATAATTTTCTATTTTCTTAAATTGAAAAGAGAGAAATATCTGATACCTAGCCTTTTTCTATGGCAGAAATTCCTTATGGATAAACAGGCAAATTCTCTTTTCCAGAGATTGAGAAAAAATTTACTTTTATTTTTACAGATACTTTTCATAGGATTTATTGTTTTTGCCTTACTTAGACCTTATTGGGAGAGTTTCATTGCTCCCAACTCGTTATATTGTGTTTTGATAGATAATTCTGCATCAATGACAACAAATGAAGGCAATAAAACAAGACTGGACATAGCTAAAAATGAGGCATTAAAGCTTATTGATAATCTGAAGTCAAATGACAAGATGATAATAGTCACTTGTAGTAACAGAATAGAAAGCGTATCAGGACTTAGTGACGAGAAATCAAAATTGAGGCTTTTCATAAAGCAGATATCACAAAGTATAAGACCTACTGATCTTTCGTCAGGCCTAAACCTCCTTACATCAATGGCAAAAGAAAACTCAAATTCCTATTTGTTTATTCTCTCTGATGGGGTAACAATTTCACCTGATGATAAATTCTTTTTTCCTGGGAAGATATTATTCAAGAAGATAGGTGAAGTAAAAGAAAACATTGGCATCAGCAATTTTTCAATCAAGCGTTTTGAAGAAGGCAACAGAGAGATATTTCAATGTTTTCTGGAAGTAAAAAATTATGGAAATGAAAAAAAAGATTTTTCAATCTCCCAGATAGTTGATAATAGGCAATTAGATATATTCAATTACACTCTATCACCTCAAGAAAGCAAAGGAAGCATAATAAATTTAGACAGGTCATGGGATAAAATCACCTTCAAGATATTGAATGATGATTCTTATTCCATAGATAATCAAGTATATGCAGTTCTGAAGGGAAAAATCAAACCTAAAGTATCTGTTTTTTCATCCAATCCGGGTTTTTTGGCCGGGTTGCTTTTTGCATATAAAAATGTTGATGTCAAATTTTATTCACAGGTTTCAGCTGAATTTGACTTTACAAATCTTCCTTCCGATCTTATAATACTTGATAACATTTCGGTAAAATCATATCCACCATATCCAACTTTTTTTATTGGATCCAGCCCAGCATCTACTGGAAAGAAAGCAAGAGAACAGGTATATCAGATAATAGACTGGGATGCAAAAAATCCTCTTAACAAGTATATACAGTGGAATGAGGTACTTTTCAGCTCTTTTAACACAGATATAAGGATGCCTGATTTTGCTTATCCGCTTCTTTATATTGGCAGTAATCCAATAATCTGGGCAGGAGAACAAAAAGGAATAAAATATCTCTCATGGGAATTTGCACTATCGGAAACTGATTTGCCAATTCATACATCTTTCGTATTTGCAATAATAAATACTCTTGAATGGTTTGAAGCAAGTAATATTGTCTATTATCACAATCTAAGCAAGGATTTTACAGTTCCTGATATCGCATTATATAAAAATTCCTTTCTCAGAAAAGAAAAAATCAAGAAGGATATAAAAGTCGGTAGCATATTACCAGTAGATAGCGCAGGATTTTATACAATAGAAGGAGATGAAGGAATAAGACAATCCATTGCAGCCAATTTTATTTCTTCATCTGAATCTGCTATCTCACCTTCTGACATTCCAAATCTAAGAGCAAGACAAGGCAAGGAAATTGACAAGAAGATTATATCACAAGCAGAGTGGTGGACATATATAGCTTTATTAGGTCTGCTTCTGCTTTTTATAGAATGGTTTATTTTTACAAGATGGCGAAAACCAAGGGAATTAATGATTCGTCTTGGAATAATTAAAGGGGAGGATTATGGAAGAGAGGGTAGCAAAGTTTAGAACTACCTTTCAGGAGATTGGTTCAGAAATAAGCAAAATGATAGTAGGGCAAGAAGAGCTTATAAGATTCGTTTTATTTGGTTTGTTTTCTGGAGGTAATATTCTTTTAGAAGGAGTTCCAGGTCTTGGCAAGACTGTTCTGGTAAAATCCCTGTCAAAAGTACTGGATCTTGAATTTTCAAGAATACAATTTACTCCGGATTTAATGCCTTCAGATATAATAGGTACAAATGTAATAGTTCAGGGAGAAGGAGATAAGCAATTATTTGAGTTTCAGAAAGGTCCTTTATTTGCACAGATAGTTCTTGCTGATGAAATAAACAGGGCAACTCCTAAAACCCAATCTGCCTTGCTTGAAGCCATGCAGGAGCATCAGGTTACTGTGATGGGTAAAACATACAAGCTTGTAGAACCTTTTATTGTTCTGGCAACTCAAAATCCTATTGAAATGGAGGGAACCTACCCACTTCCAGAAGCTCAGGTTGATAGATTTTTCTTTAAACTGGATGTGTTTTTTCCATCCGTTGAGGAACTAGTATTGATAAGCAAAAGAACAACTTCCCAGGAAGAAGTTGATCTCAAAAAAGTGGCAGATGGACAGACTTTGCTTACATACAGGAGTCTGATAAGGGAGGTGCCTGTTGCTGAAGGAGTTTTGGAATATGCAGCCAGAATAGTCCTAGCTACTCATCCTGAAATAGAAAACAGTCATCCTTTATCAAAAAAGTATATAAAGTATGGTTCTTCACCTAGGGGAATGCAAGTTTTAATACTTGGTGCCAAAATTAATGCCCTGCTTTCAGGGAGATACAATGTAGCTATTGATGATATAAAAGCAGTTGCAAAACCTGCATTGAGACATAGAATGATTTTGAGTTTTGAAGGAGAAGCTGAAGGAATAAAACCTGATACAATTATAGAGGAAATATTAACTATTTGATATGTTAACTAACAGAGAAGAAATAATAAAAGAGCTAGACAGGATTGCAGTAATAGCAAGAAAGATTTTGAAGGGTCAGCTTTCAGGCATAAGACTTACAAAGAAAAGGGGATTTTCCCTGGAATTTGCTGATTATAAGAAATATGTACCTGGAGACGATTTTAGATCAGTTGACTGGAATATTTTCATGAGGCTGAGAGAATTGTTCGTAAAAATATATCTACTTGAGGAAGATTTAACTGTGCACGTTTTTCTTGATTGTTCAAAAAGCATGGATTTTGAAGGGAAATTTGATCTGGCTTGCAGATTGGCACTTGCTATTGCTTATATTGGTTTAACAAGCGGTAACAGGACACAAATCACCAGCTTTTCCAACTCAATATCTTCATCTTCAAAGAGAGTAAGAGGAAAAGGACAGATTTTTTCTCTAATAAACTACATAGATAGCCTTGAAACAAAAGGGGAAACAAATCTGCTTGAAGCAGTCAAGGATTTCTGTATAAGGACAAGAAACTCCGGGCTTGTTGTTTTTATATCAGATTTTTATTGTTCTTCTTCACTGGATGCTTTCAAGTATTTGATATTCCGAAAACATGATTTATCCTTGATTCAGATTTTGTCACCTTTTGAAATAAATCCCGATCTGGATGGTAATTTGAAACTCATAGACAAGGAAACTGAAAGTGAATTGCCCATAACTATTAATAAAAGTTACCTGGATGGATATAAATACAGATTGAGGCTTTATAAAGAAGAGATTGATCAGTTTTCCAAACGATACGGAATAGGATATACTTTTGTAAGTTCAAATCTGGATTTCAAGGAAATAATTCTCAATCTTTTATTAAGGGGAGAATTCTCCAGATTTAAAAGGAGATAGCAGTTGGATTTGTTTAATATTCTAAATCCATATTATCTTTTGTTGCTATTCTTCATACCTGTTTTTTTCATAAGTTTTTATCAGGGTAATACAGGACTGGGTAGAATAAGATCAGCAATATCCTTGTTTATAAGGATACTTATTTATTCATTGATAATACTTGCTATTTCACAAATAGAAATAAAAAGAAAAAGTGAAGGTTTGACAGTTTTTTACGTTATTGACAGGAGTTTATCAATCCCACCTAATAGTTTCAAGGAAACAGCAGAATTCATTACAAATAGCACTAAGGAAATGGGCAAGGAAGACAGGATTGGAATAGTGCTTTTTGGACAAGAAGCTTTGATGGAATGTCCACCTTTTAGCAAAAATGAGTTTTCTTTTGTTGATTATGAAAGCAAACCAGGGCAGGATGGAACTAATATTTTCAAAGGGCTTGAATTGGCTTTAGCTGCATTACCTCAAGATAAGGCAGGTAAAGTTGTATTGATATCTGATGGACAGGAAACAGAAGGAAAAGCGCTGGAGATAATTGGCAGATTCAATCTTCAGAAAGTTCCTATCGATGTAATTCCATTATCGAGTTATATATCTGATGAAGTTGCAATAACATCTATAAGAGCTCCCTGGAAGATTTCTGAAGACCAGCCTTTCAATATTGATATAGTAGTATCATCTCCCAGGGAAATGAAAGCTGTACCTCTATCAATATTTCAAGGAGAAAAGCTTATAACAAAGGAAATTGTGGATTTGAAGGAAGGCAAGAATAGATTCAGGTTTTCTTACAGGGAGCAAATTGCAGGAATACATAATTTCAGAGCAATTGTTCAACCAAAGGATGATAATCTTCTAGAGAACAACCAGGCAATTGCTCCTGTTCAAGTAAAAGCAAAACCCAGGATATTGTTTCTGGATGAGACTGGAGGAAATGAGTATTTAACTGAGATTTTGCAGAGCATGGGAAGATATTATGTGACTGTATTACCAGGCAGCAGTTGTCCTCTTAATCTTGTTGATCTGGAAAATTATGACTTGATAATACTGAATAATGTTGATGCTCCAACTTTGGGCGAAGAACGAATGAAGTCATTAAAGACTTATGTTGAGGAGTTGGGAGGCGGTTTGCTGATGATAGGAGGTTCTAAATCTTATGGAGTTGGAGGATATTTCAAAACTCCTATTGAGGAGGTTCTTCCTGTAAGGATGGATGTGGAAAAAAGAGGAATATATCCAAGCAGTGCCCTTATATTAGTAATAGATAAATCAGGATCAATGGGTATGGGCGAGGGAGGAGTTCCTAAAATTGAGTTAGCCAAAGAAGCTGCTATCTTAACAGCGGAATTATTGGGTCCCAACGATTACCTGGGAGTAGTAGCATTTGATGGTGAAGCCAAATGGGTTATAAGACCAATAAAGGTATCCAACAAAGACAAGATAATTGAGGAAATAGCTTCGCTGAGAGAAGGTGGAGGAACTAATATGTATCCAGCTCTTGATGAAGCATATAAAGAATTAAGTAATATAAAAGCATTCAAGAAACATATGATAACCTTGACTGACGGGCAGACCCAGGGAGGGGATTTCCAGAATCTCGCAAGCACAATAACCAATGCTAAAATAACATTGAGTACAGTTGGAATTGGTAAAGATGCTGATGTTGATTTTTTGCAGGAACTTGCAAAGTGGGGAGGAGGCAAGTTCTATTTTTCCCAGAATGTCCAGGCTTTACCTCAAATATTTACTCAGGAGGCAATGAGAGCAGTTGGCCACAGTGTTATTGAGGAGAGATTTATTCCAAAAAAATCAAGTTACTCCGAGATATTAAGCGGATTAGACAAGGGTATTCCCCCTTTATTTGGTTATAATGCAACAACCTTGAAAAGCAGCAAGATTGCTCAATCTATCTTGATAACACATAAAGATGATCCTCTCCTTGCTATATGGAATTATGGGATTGGAAAAAGTGCGGCTTTTACCTCTGATGTTCAACCAAGATGGGGTAAAGAATGGACAAAATGGCCAGAAGCTGGAGGTTTATTCAAGCAACTTGCAAGATCCTTATCAAGAAGTGAATCTGAAGGCAAAGCAGAAATGAATGTTAGCGAATTTGAAAATGGAAAATTGAAGATACAGGCCGATTTATTTGATGATGAAGGAAAAAGCCTTAATTTAATGGAAAGCAAGATTACATTGATATCACCTGATGGCAAGATAGAAAAGATAAGTATGAAGCAAGAAGGTTTAGGTCAATATGCTGCGGAACTTCCTAATATAAAGAAGGGAACCTATTTATTCAAGCTAACTGCGAGGGATTCAACAGGAAATGTCAAGTTGAGCGAGACAATCGCTCATGTATTTCCGTATTCGAAGGAGTTCTCTTTACAAAACCTGCCCAAGGAGTATTTGTCTATTTTGGCAAAAGAAACGAAAGGTATATTCAAGCCTGAATCTGAAGAGATTTTCAGAACAAGACCTGTTGTTATGGTTTCCAAGCCTGTATGGGAATATCTGCTTGTTTTAGCTCTTCTACTTTTCCCTCTTGATGTAGCAATTAGAAGAATTATCATTGGAAGAGAGTTATGGGAGAAAATCTGGGTTTTTCTTAGATCTTTCTTTACAATAAGCATAAGCAAGAGAAAAGAAGTCAAAGAGACAGAAGATTCACTTAAACGTCTTCTAGATAAGAAAAAAATCAACAGAGATGAAAGTGAGACTGCAGAAATCCCTAAAATATCCAAGACATATGTTCCAAAAATTGAAGTCAAGGAAAAAATCCAGAAAGAGGAAAACACAGTTCCAAAATCTACTCTTGAAAAACAAGAATCTGATGAACCTAAGACAGAAGAAAATGTGGAACTTTTTACCAAGCGATTGCTTGATGCAAAGAAAAAGAAACGCATGGACAATAGTTAACAAAAGAAATCCTTGTGTCTTCAATCAGCATTTTTTTTTATTCTAAATAAAAACTTCTTGACAAAAAAGCTAGTGTATTTGTTTTTTTAATGAAATTATTATGAACTTTATAGATAAAGCTAGAATCTCGATTTTTGCTGGTAAAGGTGGAGATGGATGTGTTTCTTTCAGGAGAGAGAAATATGTACCCAAAGGTGGACCTGATGGAGGCAATGGCGGAAAAGGTGGAGATGTTTTTTTCATAGGAGATTCTTCTATTAATTCTCTTCTTCAATTTCACTACAGGCAGAAATTCAAAGCAAAAAATGGCAAGCCAGGGTCTGGAAGTAATAAAACTGGGAGTAATGGAGAAGATCTTGTAATACATGTCCCTTTAGGAACTCAAGTATCTCTTGAGAAGATAGATGAAAATACTCAGGAAAAATCAATTGAATACATAGGTGAAATACTTGAAGATAAAGAACTAATACTTATTGCAAAAGGAGGGTTACCCGGAAAGGGTAATGCTAGTTTTGTTAGTTCCACAAGACAATCACCTGATTTTGCTACAGAAGGAAAAGAAGGAGAAACCTTCAATGTAAGGCTTGAGCTAAAGCTTTTAGCAGATGTCGGTCTGATTGGATATCCTAATGCAGGAAAAAGCACACTCCTTTCAAGATTAACAAAAGCTAATCCAAAAGTTGGTGCATACCCTTTCACTACCTTAATACCAAATCTTGGTGTCTTATTTTCAGGATATGATAATGATATAGTTATTGCTGACATTCCAGGTTTGATAGAAGGAGCTAGTTCAGGAAAAGGTATGGGATTGGATTTCTTGAGGCATATTGAAAGAACTCTTTTGCTATTATTCCTTCTTGATCCTAGTCAGGATAGCATAAAAAAACAATATGAATTGCTTAAGAAGGAATTATCAAGTTTCAATGAAGAGATAGCAAACAGGACACATTTATTGATTCTAACCAAATCAGATATAAAATCAGAATTCGAAAGGAACTGCGATATTGTATGCAATTTATCGGTTTCAGGTATAACTGGTGAAAATATAGACAAACTGATATTATTGATAATAGGAGAAGTTCAGAAAATGAGAGAGAAAGAAAAGGAGGTAGAATGAAAAAGGTTTTTTTACTGCTGTTAATCCTTTTTGTTCTGGGATGTGGCAGTAGTGCAAGGAAAGAAGAAGAAAAAAAGGGAAGCATGAATGTTGATCAGATTGCTGACAATTTTCTTCAGAATTTGACAAGCTCTAATTACAAGGAATTTTCAAGAGATTTTACAAAGGATCTGCTTGAAAAATACCCGGAAAAGACTTATCTGGAGTTTTCAAAAGAGGTAAAAGAAAAGTTGGGGAAGCTTAATGCTGCTCAATTTGATCATGAACACAAGGGAACAACTTCTTTTGAGAAAGCCTACTCACTTGATTTTGAAAACGATAAATCTGCATTAATTCATATCGCTTTCAAGGTTGAGAACGAAAAAAATATCAAAATCAATGCATTTCATTTTGAATCTAAAATATTCGCAAAACCAGGAGAGAAAGAAGGTCACCCTCTGGAAATTCCAAAAGAAGCTGATGGGATTATCTTGAACATACTTACTGCATATAATAAAGGAGATTATCCTTCTTACACAAAGGATTTCACTGACAACTTCAAGAGCAAGATAACTGAAGATGTTTTCAAATTGTACAGACAGGAATGGCTGGGATTGATAGGGGAATTTAAAACCTATAAGGCTTTAAGAGCTTATGAAAAAAACAAGGATGTTTATGTGATTTATCAAGCAGAATTTACTGAAGAAGAGATAGTAGAAATTGAGATGGTTCTTGATCTTTTTGCAAAGAAACATAAAAATGAAGATAAAAAGGAACAATCTTCAATTTCACTACCAAAAGTGAAGAGATTTAATCTGCAAAGTCCTAAAATAAAGCAGAATAACAAATTTGTTAGTGACACACTGAGATCAATTGGCACTAATCTTCAACAGAATTTCGATTCGAAAAAATATGCAGACTTCTCAAAGGATTTCTTGCCCAATTTTAAAAATGCTTATAATCAACAGAAATTTCAAAATGAATACAAACAAGTGACTTCCAAACTAGGTAAATGGAACTCACTTAAATATTCGAAAAGAAAGAAAACCTCGGAAGGTTATGTTGTAACTTACAAATGTGAGTTTGAGAAAGACAGTAATGCAACATTGAGAGTTAAAACAGAAATAAAGGATAAAAAATTCTTTATAAATGAGATTTTTTTCAGCTCTGATTTGTTGACAACAAAGAAGTAATCAGTTCATCTGCTGCATTAAAGACAATATCAACATTAAGATCTTTGATGCAGCGGAAATCACCATATTTCCTGCATGTAAGAGGTTTTATGGAATAATAAAAACAGGGCATGCAATCAAGATTTTTGCTGGATGCAATTAAATGCTTACATTTATATGGTTTAACCCACGTGGGATTAGTAGGACCGAATATGGCAACTGTCGGTACATCCAATGCCGCAGAAATATGCATTAGAGCAGAATCATTAGATATGAACAAATTACATTTACTAATCAAGGCTGCAGTATCAATAATATTTTCAGTTTCAATATCGAAGGCAAAGGCTTCCATTAGTTTTTTACAATTGGTCTTCAATTCTTTTTCATTACTGCCACCAAAGATGAGGATTGATGCATTATAATTTTCATTCAGCCTTTTTCCTAGTTCCGCGAATTTTCTGTAATCCCATCTTCTCATTATTTGGTTCTTGAATTCAGCGGTGCCTAAATGAAATCCTATAAGCATCTTCTGTTTTTCTTTAATATTTTGATTTATCCAGTCTTGAGCTTTCGCATAATCAGTATCATTCATATAGATTCTCGGTTTTTCATATTTTTCTGGTGTCGCATCAAGTATCTTCATAATTGCATAATCTTCTTCAACATTGTGCAAACAATCATTTTCTAAAATTGTATTAGTATTCAACCAGGGACACGTAAAACCATGTTCATGATTATATCTATGGGCAAGCCGGTATCTTGCTCCCAATAACCAGCTGATTATATTATACTCTCTTCTGTTTCCTGGATAAACCAGAACTGAAGCATCATATTTTCTTTTCCTGAGCTTCAAAACATACTTGATAGTTTTTAATGTTCCTTCTTTCAATATATTAAAGAACAGGATTTCATTTATATATGGATTACCAGTCAAAATTTCTTTTGATGGTTTAAACATGACAAAAACATCAATAATGGAATCTTTATATCTTTCCTTGAGAGCTTTGATGGATGGTGTTGCAAGGAGAGTATCTCCTACTCCAGGTAAGGATATTATAAGTATCCTTGAATTTGCTTTCAGGATTATCTTGTTTGAAGTCATTGGTTATTCGTTAATTTATGAAAAAGGTTTTTGTCAAGATAAAGCCAAAATATGCTAATTAAAAAATTAATATATCTTATATAGATCTTTTAAAAATGAAGCTATTATTACTTTATGGATTAATCAATTCTGCATCAAAAAATGATTTCTGAATACTTGACAAAAATAAGATAGTTAGAAGTTTGGCACATGTGGATAAGAAAGGAGTCAAATGGATAAAAATAAAATAAAAAATCTCGAAAAGCTTATTATCGAAGCTGCTCTAAATGATGAATATCTGGATGCAGAGAAATATCTGGATGAATTGAATACCTTGAAGGATCCTAATGAAGCGATTGACACAATTGGTAATTTCCTGCTTGATAAGGCTATTGAAGAAGCAGAAGAGCAGAAGCTCAACAGGGCAGAAGAATTACTGAAGAAAGCCCAGGAGATTGATCCCCTTAATCCTGAAGTTCATATGAATCTAGGAAGACTATATGGAATGGTTTTTTTCAAGGATTTATCCATTGAAGAGCTGTGGGAAGACAGAACAGATGAAGAATTACTTGCAGAATTAGCCATAGATGCATTTAACAAATCACTTGATCTTGATCCAGAAAATGTGGAGGCATGGAATTTACTTGCAATAATTTATGAGCAAAGAGAAATGCCCCAGAAAGCAATAGAAGCTCTTAAAGAAAGCTTGAGAATTGATCCAGAACAAACAAGCAAGCAGGAAGAGCTGGAAGAACTATTAGAAGAATATATTGAATACAATATAAGCTATGACGAGGAAGAAGAAGAGGAGTAAAATATGCCTGTAGCAGCACTTCTTGGTCTGCAATGGGGAGACGAAGGAAAAGGAAAATGCACTGATTATTTGGCATCAGGTTTTGATATAGTAGTTAGATGCCAGGGGGGTGCTAATGCTGGCCATAGTGTAGAAGCTGGGGAAAATAATATGATAACTCACCTGTTACCCGCTGCTGTTCTACAAAAGCAGGTAGAGTTGGTAATAGGGAATGGAGTAGTAATAGATCTCTGGGAGATAATAAAAGAAATCAATGAAGCAGAAAATCTAAGTCCAGGGATAAAAGAGAGAATTAAAATTAGTAAAAACTCACATATTGTTCTTCCTTTCCATAAATACCTTGATCAAAAGCAAGAAGAGAACAGGAAGGATTCTCTGATAGGTACAACAGGAAGAGGAATAGGCCCTTGTTATTCAGACAAGGCTCTACGCATTGGAATCAGAGCAGGTTTGCTATTCTATGAAAGCGTGCTTACTGATTTTTTCAGCAAGTTTTGTGATCAGCATGAAATAAGCAGCAAGGATAAGGATTATAATACAGCATATTTACTTGGGGCAATATCAGAAGTATCACCACTTTTAATAGACAGTCAGAATTACCTTAATAGAGCCTTCAAAGAAGGTAAAAAAATTCTACTAGAGGGTGCACAGGGTGCTTTACTAGACATAGATCACGGCACTTACCCTTATGTAACAAGCAGTAATACAACTATTGGTGGCTTGATATCAGGATCAGGTCTTTCACCTTTTTCTCTGGATAGAGTAATAGGTCTTGTAAAAGCTTATACAACAAGAGTTGGAGAAGGACCATTCCCAACTGAAGATGACGGGATATCAGGACAAAGAATGAGAGCGACAGGTAGGGAATTCGGAGCAACAACTGGAAGACCAAGAAAATGTGGATGGCTGGATCTTGTTGCTGTCAAGCATGCAATAGAAATAAACGGAGTAACCGAAATTATACTGACAAAAGTTGATGTCTTAAGCCAGTTTGAGAAAATCTATGTTGCAGTGAAATATTCCTGTAAGGGAGAGGAAATCAGTTATTTCCCTACTTTATCAGAGGAGCTGCTTGAAGCAAAACCTGTTTATATTGAACTTGAAGGATGGGAACAGGAGATAAGAAAAACCTCTAATAGAAATAAACTACCAGCCAATTTTTCAAAATATCTTGATTTCATAGAAGAATATCTTGATACACCAATTGCATTAGTAAGTTATGGCCCCAAAAGGGAAGAAATGATAATATTTTAATGGAAGAAGATGTATTTTTAAGCTGCATTATTCCAGTAAAAAATGGTCATTCAATTTTACCCAAAATCCTGCCTGCTTTAAAAAACTCCTGCAATAAGGTTCAATATAAAACTGAAATCATAGTTGTAGATAATGATTCAACTGATGGAACAGCTGATCTCATGAAGCACTATCCTGTGAAATTATTCAGTATTTCAGGAGGTGTTTCAAAAGCAAGAAATTACGGTGCAAAGCAGGCAAAAGGGAAGTATATCCTTTTTCTTGATTCTGATATTCTTGTTAATGAGAATACAATTTCACAGATTTGTAAAAGGATAAATAATGAAAACTGCGATGGTCTTGTGGGATTATTGTCTTTGGAAATCCCATATAGCAATGAAGCCACGATATACAAGAATCTCTGGATGCATTATACTTATTCTGTTTTGCCTGATTTCATATCAGGATTCTATACAAGTTTTGCATGTATAAAAAGAAGTCTATTTATGGAAAGCAAAGGTTTTAACGAGAATTATACCTATCCTTCTGTAGAGGATACTGTTCTTGGAAGACAGTTTGCAAGAATGGGAGCTAAAATTCTTAATGCAAAAGATATTCAAGTAATTCATCTGAAGGAGTATTCCACCTGGAGCGTTCTCAAATTGGATTTCAGACGTTCAGCATCTCTGGTAAAAGTGATATTAAGAGAGAAATTGGAGAAAATAAAAGGTGCTTCAGTTCCATATTCCTTCATGTTTTCTGTTCCCCTTCCTTTTATCTCTCTGGTTGCCTTTATATTGATTTTTCTGTATGGATTAATCCCATCAATAATATTCACAGTATCTTTTTCACTGATTTATGCCTTGAATGATAGATTGCTTTCTTTGATACTTAAAAATACTTCATATAATGTGTTTTTCTGGTCTTTATGGTTTCTTCCTCTTGATTTGGTTTTTGTGGAGCTGGGGATTATTTGGGGATTGATTGAATACTTATTTGGAAAGAAATATTAAGAACTACAACTGATTTATTTCGCCAGATTCATTACTTCTTTGATTTTTTCATCAGGAATGTCTCTTCTGATGAGTATCTGAAATGGATGAACATCCATCAATGTAAGTTTGTTCATTAATAATGGTGGATCCTTGAAAAAAGCAACGGGCTTGTAATTATTTGTATATAGAAGGTATTCCTCATATGGAATTTTTCTTATATTGACATTCCTAAATTTATCCCAAATGATCACTTCATATTTACGTTTTTGTATACTATCAATAAAAGAAATATAAGCTTGTTTCCTGGTTTTACATTTATCAGTTGTATTGAAATGTGATAGGGCAGTCATTAAATGAATTGTGGTATTTTTGGAGTGTTTTCTTGATAGGAAACCGTGATAGGGCATATATATATTCCCGAATTTGCTTAGTGTATCCAGTTTTTTCCTGAATTCTAAAACTTTCTGCTTTTCTTTTGCACTGGGAACATAGAAATCCCAAATTGCATAAAAGCATATTGATTGAAAAAGAATTAGTACTGAGAATAATAATCTAATTTTCATGTTTGTTGAGTTTAATTTAACTGCAAATAAACCAATCAACAAGGATAATAAGACATAGACTATTATATATTGATTAATGAATGAACCGAAATGTATTCTGTTATTGATGGATTGAATGAATGATCCAGCTAACAAGATTATCAAGAATACTATTTCTTTTGATAAAGATATTATCTTCATGGAAAAAAGATATATTATAAGTATAATGATTGCAATTATGGGTATGGAATAAATACCTATATCATTGAAAAACAACAATTTTATGAAACTTATTGGATTATATGCAAGTGGTGTATAAGCAGGCAGGATAAACATATGGTAAGTAGACCATCCATTGCTTGTGAAGTGGAAGAATAAAAGTACAGGTATCAAGAATAGAAGCAGAGATGAAACATAGATTAAAGCCTGCTTCAGGTTTTGCATATAAATGATACCTAAGGCCATGAAAAAGGCTGATATAATGAAGTTCTGCTTTGTAAGGATTGCCAGAGCAGAAAAGATGCCAGAAAGAATAATATTTCTGATGCTTTGTTTATCAAGTGCCAGATATATTGAAATAATGAAAAAAGCAATTGTAAGCATGTCATTTCTTATAAGATCAAACCAGTATCCTGTTCTTGCATAAGTTGAAATGAATAGTCCAGCACAAGCCAGACCAGTAATCCAGTCTTTTCTTTCCCTGACAACTATCCTGAAAATGAAAAATGCAATAATCAATGTTGAGATAATTGAGATAAGCCTCCCCTGCCAGTAATCAGGTTCACTTATCTTCCAGAGGATGATGCATGCATAATAATACAGAGGTGCATAATTAGTTGTTATGAAATCAGCTGAAGGTTCAATGTAAAGTGGGAGTCTGTCATATAATCTCCAGACATGATCCAGAAGCGAACCTTCAACCCATTCCAGATCAAATCCATAATTAATTCTTGAGAAAGATATGAACAAGAACGAGGTGATAATAAGCAAGGAGCTGAGTACTAAACATAGATTGAGTATTCGTTTCCAGTTGTCTATCATAGCAATTAAAGCATGAAAACAGATTTTTAATGTCAAATGTAAAGTAATTAGTATTGACAATTTTATTCAATTTAGTCATTTTGCTTATGAAATTCATGGAGTAATAAAATGAGAAAATTAGCAATGCTATACCTTTCTTTTTTCGCGATTTTTACTGCCTTTGGTTGTAACGATGGAAACTATGGAGATGAAAATCAAGATAACATTCCTGATGCAACTCTGATATGGAAAAGAAACTTTGAAGAATATCCTTTCAATTCAGTACATGCAAATAATAGCAGAGTCTTTGTTTGTGCAAACTATACATTATTTTCATTAAATTCAGATAGTGGAAATATTGAATGGCAGGAAGATGACTTTATCAGGAGCTTTATCCTCAGGGATAATTATATTTATAAATTAACTAATTCAAGGCAAATAGTAGTTTTAAATGCTAATGATGGATCAAGGGTATGGGAGTCAGAATCATCGAGGAGAGTAAAATCTTATGAAGCTGGATATGGTAAGGCATTCATAGTTTATGAATATAACGACTGGTACTTTCATTCAGTTTTTGAAGTGGTTGATGAAGGAAACTGGAACAAGCTATACGAAGGATGTTGCTGTAACTTCCATGATTTAGTTTGCGGTGATGGATATTTCTTTTTCAGTGTTTATACTAAAGACAGTTATACTCTTGAAGAGAATAGTAACATATATGCCTTGAATGCAAATACATTAAAATATGATTGGTCTGATGGTTCTAGCATGGTTGGAGAACCAATACCTCTTTTCAATGTTTGCGGATCACTCCTTTTTAATCAGTATTATAAAGGAGGAAATATAGAAGCTAGAAGCACAAGAATAGGAGAAATTAAATGGGTAGATTTAGACTTCTGGGAGTTCTTAAATGTATTTTCTGCTTCTGGCAGAATTTTTTATAATGTATTATCTCCATCTTCTGCACTAATTTGCAAGAACTCAGAATCAGGAAGTACTTACTGGTCTAAGAGGAATTATTGGGGGATGTGTGCTTCAAAAAATAGAGTTTTCGCAAGTTATGATAATAAGATCTATGCGCTTGATGTAATGGATGGTTCTCCCGTCTGGATGCTAAACAAAGATAATTCTCCCTGGCATGGAACGTGTAATGAGAAGCTTTTCTTTGGCAAGAACGAAAAGACATTATATGCTGTATCAATAGATAATCAATAACAATTCCATTGACATGCTTATAACTTTATCATCTCAGAACTAGCATGAAATTATTACTTATATATCCTGATTTTAATGCCTCTGGTGATAATCCTTCAGGAAAAGGTTTCTATTCAGACGGGATAGCAGCTCTTTCTGCATATATCAAGCAGGAAGGCCATCAGGTTAATCTATTTCATCTAGTTCACTCAGTCGAGGAAGATGAATTCAAATCTCAAATAAGGAATTTTTCACCTGATTTAATAGGAATATCAACAAGAACATCAATATATAATTACACCAAGCAGTTCTCTCAATGGTCTAAGGCGGCATTACCATATACTCCCTTAATTATTGGTGGGGTACATGCAACATTAGTTCCAGATGAAGTCATATCGGAACCTGAAGTTGATGCAGTAAGTATAGGAGATGGAGAATTCAACCTGAAGGAATATATTGACTGGGTAGAAAATGGTTGTAAACCTGATTTAAGGATAGCAGGTATTTACAGGAAAGAGAATGGAGAAATTTTGAAAGGTGAAGCTCGTCCCTGTATTACGCCATTGAGTCAGCTCCCTATTCCTGACTTTGAGATTTTTGATTATAAATCGCTTTTTTCTCCTTCAATAAAGACTATACCTGTAATGCTTAGCAGAGGCTGTCCTTTCATGTGCACCTATTGCTGCAATCATCAAATAAAACAGGTGTACCCCAATATCAATGAATATACCCGTTTTTTTACACCTGAGAAGTCAATAGAATATATTAAAGCAATACTTGAAAAATATCCTGATATGAAATATGTAGATTTCAGGGACAATATACTGCCTTTCAATATTGACTGGTTCATTGATTTCAGCGAGAGATATAAAAAAGAGATTAATCTTCCTTTTGCTTGCAGATACAGGGCTAACCTGGTCAAGGAAGAAGTCATCATTGCTCTTAAGAATGCAGGATGTTATCTTGTTCACTTCGGAGTTGAAACTGGTAATGATCATATGAGCAATGTTATCTTGAAAAGAGCAATAAACAGGGAGCAGCTTATAAATGCATTTGATTTATGTCATAAGCATGGTTTATCAACTCTTGCATATAATATGGTTGGATTGCCAGATGAAGATCTTGTCAAAGCACTTGATACCATTAAACTTAACTCTATACTAAAACCAGAGAGAATGCTAATGGCTATCTTTTACCCTTATCCTAAAACCTCTTTGTATGAATATTCTATACAGAAAGGATATATTCCAGACAATCTTTCTTATGCAGATGAAGTAAGGCTTTCTCAACCTCAATTTCCAGATGAAGAGGTGGATTTCATAAGCACATATAGCAAACTACTTATAAGAATCTACTCTATTATTAAAAATTTTCCTGATGGACTTGCCAGGTTTCTTGAAAAAATCCTTGATAAAATAGTTATTACAAAGAAAAAACCTCATAAAATACTTAACAAAATAGCAATGAGTATAAAAGCAAACATAAATAGATTAAAATCTTTCATCAGGACTAATTTTCCTAGATTGTATCTTAAGTTAAGAGATTTCTTGGTTATCAAGAAATAAAATTCATTTCTTACTCAAAGTAGAGAATTCCTGTTGCAAAAGCATATACAATAACAAAAGCAATAGGAATAATGAATATAATCGCTAATCCTACTATTATTTTCAAGGCAAGATTTCCTGCTTTTTTAGATTCAACAACCTCTTTTTTATCATCAGGAACAGCTTCCTTCTGCTTTTCTTCATCTATTTCTTTAAGAGCTTGTTTGGAATAAGTTTCCTTTTTTTCATCCTTCGCAACTGGTTTATTTGACGCATCTTCAGTTGATAAAGGACTGATTTCCTCAGATGTAACAGAAGGGACTGAAGGTGCAGTCTTATTAGCATCTGCCTTTGAAGATGTTACTGTCTTATCAACTACCGGTTCTATATGATCTTTTACATCAGGTTCATCTTTTATCCTTGATTCCTCTATCTGTTTTTCCTCTTTTACTTGTACAACGCCAGTTAATTCAAATTCATTGAGAATCTCGTCTGCTGATTGATATCTTAACTCCTTGTCTTTTTCCAGACAAGTAAGGATGATTCTTGTAAGCCAGGAGGGATTATCAGGTTTTATTTCAGCTGGATTTTGAGGCTTTTCATATATTTGCTTGTGCAAAACAGCAAGGCTACTATCTGCCTGGAATGGAACTTGACCGGTTGCCATTTCGTAGAGAATTATTCCCAGTGAATATAAATCAGCTCTGTGATCCACTTTCTCTCCACTTGCTTGCTCCGGAGACATATAGTGAGGAGTTCCCATTTGTGTTCCAGTTGACGTAATCTTTGTACCAAATGCTGCATATGCAATGCCAAAATCCATCAGCACTATATTACCGTGGTGATCATACATTATATTTGATGGTTTCAAATCTCTATGGATTATGCCTTTGTTGTGAGCATATTGAAGCGCCTTGCACATCTGCAGTGAGGTGCTTTTTATTTCAGACAAATCAAGAAATCCTTTTTCATGGATTCTTCTTTTCAAGGTATCTCCTGGCAGATAATTCATTACGAAATAATGAATTTCTGATTGTCTTCCAATATCGAATATTTTCACTATATTAGGATGATCTAATTGGGCAGCAATTTTAGCTTCTTTTTCAAATCTCTTTACAAATTCCTCGTCAAAAGCGAATTGCTTTGGTAATATCTTAACAGCAACTTTCCTATCAAGCATTATATCAAATGCTTCATATACGATTGCCATTCCCCCTCTGCCCAATTCGCGAATAATCTGATATTTGCCACCAAAGGCTTTTGAAACCCATTCCTGTTCATGTTCATCGCTCTGTATAGCCTGGGTCTTCTCTGGTAGCGATTGACCACATCTGAAACAAAATCTAGCATCGTCATTATTTACAGAACCACAATTAGGGCATTTCATTAGTTTCTCCTAAACTCTTATTTCTCCTACATTTAGCAGGTTTTCATTCATGTCAATTATATCTGAAGAATATAATTCTTCTTCATTTTCTTCGACAACTTTAAAAATAAGCAATTTTATTTCAAGCTTAGTTTCAAGAGTTATCGGGATTTCCATTTGGAAATCATGTTCACCAAAAAAAATTTCAAAATCACCATTTTCATTAGAGAAAGCCCATCCAAGAAAGTCACCGCTTAACAAGCCTTTTTCATAGGCTTCTATCAGTAATCCCCCTAATGGTTTGTTATCATTTTTATCAGTTATTCTGCCTTTTATACAAAAATTATCACTATTCTCTATCTCCTGAAATCCCAGAATACCATAAGATACGTATTTTGGCGAGTCTTTTATTGCCTTTCTAGTGAGATTATTCAACAGGTGCTTGATATCAGAATAATCTTCGTCTATTTCTTCAAAAAGCTCATCTGGTATGAATACATATTGATTTGAAACATCTTCTTCTTCAAGAGTGTTTCCAAGGAATGTTCTTATTCTATCTAAAGTAGTCTCTCCCAAAACATTTCCATTTCTGACATCTATTAAACGTATCATCAAACCTCCCTAAATATTCCTAGGTTTTTTAGGCAGAAAAAAACACATTCTTGTCAACTTAAAACTGAAGTTACTTAATATTGAGATCTTCAAGATAATTGAATTGAATCTGACAATTTTCTATTCAGAAACAAAAGATATTTGAGAAAATGTGCTGAAACATTAGATTGGGTTTTGTTGAGTATGATAAATATATGAATAACCTTGACATAAATAAACATACTCAGGTTTTGGTTTCTCAGATCCTGACTAAATATTCTGCCTCTCATGAATACTAGTTGGGTAATTATTAACACATAGGAAGGAGGCACCTAGATGCTTTACCCGGAAGAAAAAATTGCCATCATTAACAAACACAAACTTGGTGAAAATGATACCGGTTCACCAGAAGTCCAGATTGCTCTTCTAACTGAAAGAATTAATAAACTTACAGATCATTTGAAGAAGCATCCGAAAGATCATGATTCAAGAAGAGGTTTGCTTATTCTTGTTGGTCAAAGAAGAAGGCACTTGAAGTATTTATCTTCAAAAGATATCAATAGATATCGTTCCATTATCACCAAATTGGGAATAAGAAGATAATCCCAAGTGATTTTTAACCCTATTTTAGCATCGAAGGAGTTATTTTATGCATAGTATACAAACTGAGCTAGGTGGAAGAACGCTTTTTATCGAAACTGGCAGAATTGCCAGGCAAACTGATGGAGCAGCATGGGTAAGATATGGAGACACAATTGCCTTGATTACTGTTGTGTCAGATAAAGAACCCCCCAGGGAATTGAGAGATTTTTTCCCTTTAACTGTTGAATATAGAGAAAAAACATATGCTGCAGGCAAGATACCTGGAGGTTTTTTCAAAAGGGAAGGAAAGCCTAGAGAAAAAGAGATATTGTCTTCAAGATTAATTGATAGACCAATAAGACCACTTTTTCCTGAAGGTTTTTTTAATGATGTTCAGATTGTTGTTAGTATCCTTTCATCAGACATGGAAAATGATGGAGATATATTAGGAATAATTGGATCTTCTATTGCTCTCAACATTTCATGTATTCCATTTGAAGAAGTTATTTCAGCAGTGAGAATTGGGAGACTTGGAGGAAGCCTGGTTTTAAACCCAACTTTTTCGCAGATACCATACAGCGATATTAATATTGTTGTAGTAGCTACTGATGATGCTATAATAATGGTTGAAGGTGAGATGAGGGAAGTATCAGAAGATGATTTAGTTGATGCGATAAATTTTGCCCACGACGAAATAAGGAAAATAAACAAGATACAAAAGGAGTTTATCAGCAATTTCGACACTAAAAAAATGGAATATGTTAATCCATTTGAACAATTTCCAGAGCTAAAGGAACAAGTTTCTTCTTTCCTTGAAGACAAACTGCCTGCTTTGTTGGATATCAGTGATAAAAACTTAAGAAAGCAAGAATACAAGAGACTTCTTAGTCTAACGAGGGAGAAATTCAAGAATGAAGAAGAAAATAATGAAAAAATCATTTCTTATTATTTTGAAAGAAAGATGCATTCATTAATAAGAAATATGCTCTTCAAGGATAAGAAAAGGATTGGAAACAGAGGTTTTTCTGAAATAAGACCCATTGATATAATGATAGGAGTGCTTCCCAGAGCTCATGGTAGCTCAATTTTCACAAGGGGAGAAACCCAGGCTCTTGTAACAACGACGCTAGGAACAGTTAATGACAGGCAGCTTATTGATGATCTTGAGGGAGAATCATGGAAAAGCTATATGCTGCATTATAATTTTCCTGCTTTCAGTGTTGGTGAGATAGGAGGATTGAGAGGACCGGGAAGAAGGGAAATAGGGCATGGTAATCTTGCAGAAAGAGCTTTGGCAGCGGTCATTCCGGCAGAAGAGATTTTCCCTTATACTATAAGAATAGTCAGCGAAATACTTGAGAGCAATGGAAGCAGTTCAATGGCAACAGTATGTGGTGCTTCAATGGCTTTAATGGATGCAGGAGTTCCAATAAAATCTCCTGTTGCTGGTGTAAGTATAGGCTTACTCAAGGATAATAATGATTTTATAACAATAACTGACATAATTGGTGATGAAGATCACCATGGAGACATGGATTTCAAGGTTGCAGGAACTGAAGATGGCATTACTGCTATTCAACTTGATATCAAGATTAAGGGTATAAACGAAGATATACTGAGATGTGGCATAAAGCAGGCGAGGGATGCTCATTTCAAGATAATAAGCATAATGAAACAGACACTCGATAAACCAAGAGCTGAATTATCAGAATTCGCTCCGCAAATACTTAGTTTTGATATTGATAATGAGAGAATTGGCGAGGTAATAGGTCAGGGAGGAAGAAGTATTCGTTCTATTATAGAAACAACTGGAACTGAAATCAATATAGAAGATGATGGGAAAGTAACAATAAGCTCTATGAACAAAGAGAATAATTTGAGAGCAAAAGAGATTATCGAAAATATTCTTGCAGTACCTGAACTAGGAAAGATATATACAGGCAAAGTCAAGAAAATTGCAACATTTGGCGCTTTTGTGGAGTTTCTGCCAAACCAGGAAGGCTTGGTTCATATTTCTCAGCTAGCTGATAAAAAAGTTGCAAAAGTTGAAGATGTCATTAATGTTGGAGATGAAATCAAGGTCAAGATCATCAAAATAGACGAACAAAAAGGGGTTTCACTAAGTTATAAAGAAGCTATACGTGAAATTGAAGCAAATAAGTGAGTCATCCAAAACAGAAGCCATTGATTCGTTAATTGCAGAACCAGACATTCATTATTTGAAAAATGGACTATGTTTGGTACATCAGAGGATTCCATTCTTCAGAAGTGTAGCCATAGGTTTGATTGTAAGAGTTGGAGTAAGGGATGAACATGGATTTCCAGAGGGAATAAGCCACTTTATTGAGCATATTCTCTTCAGGGGAACTCAGAAACATGATGTTGATGAACTCTCTGAATGGATTGAAGATTTAGGAGGACATGTAAATGCCAGTACAGGAAGGGAAGATACTGCATTTCATGTTCACACTTTGTCGGAATATCTGGATCAGGGACTAGACCTTGTTCATGAACTTGTTACTTCGCCAAAGTTCACCCTGGATGATATTGAACAAGAGAAAAAAGTAATACTTGAGGAAATCAAGGAATCTTCTGATCAACCAGACGAGCTCCTTATGGACAGGCTTTACAACAAACTGTGGCCTAGACATCCATTAGGCAGAGATATACTTGGAACAGAGAAATCCATAAGCTGTATTAACAAGAAATCTTTGCTTGATTATTACAAGAAAACTTACAGAGCTAATAGAATGATACTTGGAGTTTGTGGAAATTTTGAATCCAGAGACCTAATGGATTTAGTTAAGAATAAATGGACAAAAATTCCAGAAGGGGAAGTTATTCAAAGAAATATTCCCAGGTGGAGTACAAAAGGTTCTTTTACTATCCTGAGACCGGAATTGACACAAAATCAGGTAGCAATTGCTTTCAAGGCATTTCCGGCAAATGATCATAGAAGACTGTCGCTGGCAATAATATCCAGTTATCTTGGAGGAGGAATGAATTCTCTTCTTTTCAAGGAACTTAGAGAGAAAATGGGTTTGGTTTATTCAATTCAAACATTCGACAGTTTGAAGTCTGATATGGGATATTGGATAGTGCATTTCAGTACAAGTAAAGACACGACAAAAAAGGCATTGATTGAGTTGAAGAGATTACTTACTGAATTCAGGAGAAAAGGTTTTGATGAAGATAACTTGAAAAGAATCAAAAGGCAGTTCAGGAGGAATATTATTTTGAGTATGGAGTCTCTTCATTCTAGACTGGGTTTCATGCTTAGAAATCAGATGCTCTATAACAAACAAATATCGCTTGACAAAATACTTGTTGAAATAAACTCTATAGGCGTAGCAGCTATAAACAAGCTGGTTAAAGAAATACTGCCTAATAAAGGTTTCCAGATAATTGTAGGTGAAGGTGAATATGAACCGTTTATTTTGGATTAGTTTGATATTTATTTCGTTTTCTTCAGCAATTCTGTATAGTGAAGCAGTTTTTGATTTTCTCAATATTACAACTGATGCCAGAGACAATGGATTAGGTGGATATAATTATACTATGGACTGGAATGGAAGGGGATTGAATCCTGCAAGATATGCAATAGCAGACGATCATTCTCTATATGCTGGTTTCAGGAGTTATCTTGTTGATACTAATATCGGAAATCTTGGAGGAGTTTACAAACTGGATGATAAAACAGGAATAGGTGGAGGAATTCAGTTTATTGCTTATGGCAGTATGAAGAAAACAACAATAGATAATCCTACAGGTGAAGGTCTGGGAGAATTTTCTGCATTGGACATGGTTTTCAATGCAAGTATTTCGAGAGAGATAGCTCCAAGACTTCAGGCAGGTTTTTCAGTTAAACCTGTTTTATCAAGAATAGAGGAAAGCAAAAGCAGTGGTATGGTTTTTGATTTGGGATTGAATTATTCCAAAGAAAAGGATGGAATTCAATTTGGATTGGTTCTTAAGAATTTTGGATGGCAGATATCAAAATATACCGATGAAACAGATGAAGAATCAACAGAAACAAGACTGCCTGTAAATATTGGATTGGGAGCCAGTCAATTTCTCTTGAATAGATTCTCTGTTGCAGGTAATTATACTTATGAAGTGGAAAGCAAAACAAAATTCTTTTCAGCAGGAGTAGAAGTATTACCTTATGGAGATTTATTGGCATTAAGATTAGGCTATAATTCAAAAGGAACTGATTATGATACAGGCCAGGATAGTGATTTTCTGGGAGGATTTTCTACCGGTCTAGGGTTGTTTTACAGGAAAATAAACCTTGATTATGGATTGTCATTTTATGGGGGACTAGGCCAAACTCATTCAATTTCAATTGGTTATACATTAAGTGGAAATAAAGGTTCTAAACTCAAACAATAGCAGTCATTTGACAATTACTCTCAATTGGTTATAATTATTTAAGAATGGTATTTTTCAGAAAGCATCAGATATTTTTTCTTATAATATCTCTTTTTGCAAGTGTCTATTGCAGTCAATCTGATAGCACTCAGACATATGTAATAAGAGATGGTGATACGCTTGAAGCAATAGCAAATGAGTTTCAAATGTCTATTGAGGAATTATTGTCAATAAATAATCTGAAAGAAAGGAAACTTCCACCAATTGGAACTGAATTAAAAATAAAAATAAGAGAAATAAAAATATCTGAAGAAAAACTTTCAAAAACTGAGAATTTAACGCCATCTAATGAATTATGGTTTCCCTGGTATGGTTATGTTTACTATGTTCAACTAAACGATAATATTGAAAAAATATCAAAGCGATTTGGAACACATGTTGAATTGATTTCAGCGATGAATAATCTAAGAAACAACAAAATATATTTAGGACAAAGATTATACATGGTTCCAGGTTTCAGATTTTTTTCCTACTCAAATGGGACACCAACAAATGGAAGTTTATCTAATGCAGCTGCATTACCACCTATGCCTGGAGTATATTATAGGAAAAATCTGGAACGAAGAGCTTATTATGCTAATCACAAGGTTGTTCAATGGGTAATAGATGCAATTGCAAAAGTAGCATATTATTTCCCTGATACTTCATTAGCAGTTGTAGGTGATCTTTCATTTGAGCATGGAGGCACAATTGCAAGACATGCTTCTCACAGAAATGGATTAGATGTTGATATTGGATATTACTTTCTGGATAACGCTGAATTGAAAACATTCAAGGTGGCAGATACTGGAAGTATAGACTCTTCAAGGACTGCACTTCTGATAATGGGATTATTTGATTCAAGAATGATAGATAAAATCTTCATAGATAAAGGATTACAGGATATAATCAGATTTTCCATCAATCAGATATCAAAAGGGCATCCTTTTTACATGTCTGAATGGAATAAAAGAGTGAGACATTGGCCGAATCATAAAGATCATATGCATGTCAGATTTAAGAATCCAGCTACTCTTTTTGAAACTGAAGAATTGGATGCACCTTAAGCCTTATTAAGAACCACAAGAGTTGCTTCCTGGGGAATACCTAGTCTGAATGGAAACCAGTGACCCATTCCACCAGAAACATATAACTGGGTATTATCTCTTTCATAGAAACCATAATAGTAACCTTTTACTCCCATTACTTCAAATATGCTTTTATTGAAAATTCCTATCTGATGACCATGAGTGTGACCTGATAGAACCAGATCATAATGATATTCAGAAGCAGGTACTATTCCATTCGGTCTATGACTTAAGAGTATCTTGAAAGAAGCTTCAGGAGCTTTTGCTATTGCCTCTGAAAGGCATCTTCTTAAAAAGGTGACTGTATCTCCTCTTAATCTCTGAGGATCGTCAATACCAGTAAGAAGCATCCTGGTATTTTTTACCTCGATAATTTGATTATCATTGACAAGCATCTTTATATTGTTTTTATTGAAATTCTTGATTATTACATCAGCACCTCTTATATAATCATGATTACCCAGACTTCCATAAAAATCGTATTTGGGATTCAATGTTTTAATTACTTCTATTACCTTTTCAAGCATAGGTGGATAGTCACACATGTCCCCAGTTATCAATACTAAATCAGGTTCAGTTGAGGTTGCCCTGCTTACAAGGTTGTTTAGTTCTCCCATATAGGTAAACATCCCGATATGCAGATCTGTTAAATGGAGAATTCTGAATCCATCCAAATCCTCTGGAAGATCCTTGAACTTAAGGGGTAATTTATGAATTCTGATTCTGTTATGGGAATTCTTGAAGCCTTTCAATCCAAGACCTGCACCAACTATTGGTGGAATATAAATCAGTGTTTTTATCAAATTTCTTCTTTTCAAATCCACCTTGCTCTTTCCTTTTTCATTATCAAAATGATTAATGAAGCGCGAAATAGGTAACATCAATAATAGTGAAATTGTAAATATTAGAATAAGCGCAACTGAATTAGCGCCTAATGATATTAACGGTCTTGAGCCTGTATATATTCCTGTTATCCAGAAAGAAGTGAATAGTAGAGTAGGTATGGAGATGAATAGAATATAGGGCTTTTTCTTAACATTAAACAATTTTGCAAATGATAAATAATTGATTATTGATAGTAAAGTCATAACTACCAGGAAAAAAGCTATAGGAATAAGAAAGAAAACTGGTTTAATCTGATCCATCATAACTTTCTAATATTTTCTTTGCAGCCAGCTTAACATCTTCACACTCATCATTTAATGCTTCCTTAAGAGCTTTCTTAATACTTTTTTCATTGAAATTTCCTAATGCATTCGCTGAAATCTCTCTAACTTGTTCATCCTCATCCTTCAGAAGTGCTTCTATTAAAACTGGAATAGCCTCTTTCGCTTCAAGCATACCTAAAGCTTCAGCAGCGTTCATCCTGACTCCCCAGCTTTTATCCGTCTCAAGTTTTTTTATCAGATTAGGAATTGCTTCTTTTATATTCATTATACCAAGAGCTTTTGCTGCTCTCCATCTCATGAAATCTTCAGATGAATTCAAATATTGTAACAATTCTTTTACAGAAGGGATCTCACTGTCAATGCCATCTTCTATAAAGTCCGATTCTTTCATAGTTTTAGTCAGCACATTTTACTGTTTTGGATTGTTTCAAGCCTTCAGGAACAGGGAGATTGTGTTTAGAATAATAATCATATAGTGCAGCCCTGATTCCTTGCTCTGCAAGAACACTGCAATGCATTTTTTGCTCTGGTAATCCATCAAGTGCTTTAGTTACCTGTTTATTTGTTACATTAAGTGCCTCTTCCAGTGTCTTGCCCTTTATCATTTCAGTAACCATTGAGCTTGTTGCAATTGCAGCACCACAACCAAATGTTCTGAATTTTATATCTACTATTATATTATTCTCGATTTTTAAAAACATCTCCATTACATCTCCACAACATGGATTCCCTACCATGCCATATCCATCAGGATCTTTTATTTCACCAACATTTCTTGGATTCCTTACATGATCCATTACTTTTTCGCTATACATCTCTTCTCTCCTAATCCTTATTTATTTGACTTATGTCCAAGAGGACTCATTGATCTTAGTTTTTTTATCAAGGTGGGCATCAAATCTATTACTTTATCTATTTGTTCTTCAGTGTTTGTCTCTCCAAGACTGAATCTGATAGAACCATGTGCTCTTTCCTTGGGAACACACATTGCAAGCAATACATGAGAAGGTTCCAAAGTATCTGATGTACATGCACTTCCTGATGAAGCACAAATACCTTCCATATCAAGATGAAGTAAAATAGATTCTCCTTCAACATAATCGAATCTTATATTAAGGGTATTTGCTAGCCTGGCTGCATTCATTCCGTTTACGTAACAATCTGGTATATTATTCAGTAAGGCTGTTTGCAGTTTATCTCTAAGTAAAGATAATCTTTTATTCTCCTCTTCATGATTATTCTGCAGCCTTCTGGCAGCAGTTGCCAGACCAACTATTCCAGCAACATTTTCGGTGCCAGGGCGCTTGTTTTTTTCATGATGTCCCCCATGCATAAGTCTGAATAGTTTAACGCCTTTTCTTATATACATTGCTCCAACACCTTTTGGACCGTATATCTTATGAGCTGAAAGAGAAAGCATATCTATCGGGATTTTAGACATGTCAACAGGATGTTTTGCAAAAGCCTGTACAGCATCAGTATGAAATTTGACTCCCTTTTCATTACACATTTTTGCGATCTGCTCTATAGGCTGTAAAGAGCCAACCTCATTATTTGCATACATTATTGATACAAGACTTGTTTCTTTTTCAAGAGCTTTTTCCAACTGATCAAGTTTTATTATGCCGTTTTCATCAACATCAAGATAAACGGCTGGATAACCTTGTTTTTCAAGGAATTCAACAGTATGAAGAACAGCATGATGCTCTATCTTGCTAGTAATTATTTGCTTGTGGCGGTTTTCAGGAAGATATGCTGTTCCAAGAATAGCATAGTTGTCACTTTCAGTACCACAACTTGTGAAAATTATTTCTTCAGGTTTTGCATTGAAAAGATCAGCTATTTGCCCCCTGGATTTCTCAAGTGCTGTTCTTGCACGTCTTCCAAGTTCATGAACACTTGAAGCATTACCATAATCCTCCTTGAGAAAAGGCAGCATGGATTCAAGAACAACAGGATTTAGGGGTGTTGTTGCATTATTATCTAGATATATAAAATCCATATTCCGCTCCTTAAGCATAACTCTTTTTACATAATATCAAGAAAGTACATTTTAGTCAAGGGAATATGAGAAGATAAATATTATAATTAATTATTAGAGTCTGTTTAATCTTCTGTCAAGACTTCTATATCCAATTGCTTCAGCAAGATGACAAACTTGTATCTTTTCCTCGTATGCCAAATCTGCGATTGTTCTTGCAACCTTGAGTATCCTGTTATGAGCTCTGGCAGATAATCCTAATCTACTCATTGCCTGTTCCATCAATTTGTGCCCGTTTTCATCAAGTTCGCAATATTTCTTTACCTGGGAAGGTGACATTGCAGAATTGTAATGAACATTCTTGTACTTCTGCAGTCTTTCTTTCTGTACTTGTCTTGCTTTCTGGACTCTTTCCCTGATTAACTCAGACGATTCTTCCTTTGCTCTTGATACAAGATCTTGATAACTTACAGCTGGTGCCTCTAGTTGAATATCAATTCTGTCTAGAAGAGGACCGGATAGTTTTGTCAAGTATTTTTCTATGGCTACATTGCTGCATGTACAAGGATGTTTCGGATCACCCATATATCCACAAGGACATGGATTCATGGCAGCAACTAGCATTATGCTTGCGGGATAAGTTAATGAAGCATTGGCGCGAGAAATCGTTACCTGCCCATCTTCGAGCGGCTGTCTCAGCATTTCAAGAATTTTTACTGGGAATTCAGTGAGTTCATCCAGGAAGAGAACTCCATGATGTGCTAGACTTATTTCTCCAGGTTTTGGAAATTGTCCTCCTCCAATCAAGCCTGCATCAGAAATAGTATGATGTGGGCTTCTGAAAGGTCTGACAGTAATCAGTGGAGTATTTTCTGGAAGTCTCCCTGCAACACTGTATATCTTTGTTATTGATAATGCTTCCTCCAAAGTAAGACTTGGGACTATTCCTGGAAGTCTTTTTGCCATCATCGTCTTTCCAGATCCTGGTGGACCTATTAAAAGAACATTATGACCTCCAGCAGCAGCTACTTCTAAGCCTCTTTTAACATGGGCTTGTCCTCTGACTTCTGCGAAATCAAGGTAAAAGGAAGACTCTTCCAATAGTTTATCAGCATCAATAGATATTGGAAGTATTTCCTCTGATTCTGAAACAAAGTCTATTGTCTGCACTAGAGTGTCAACAGGATAAACTGAAAAATTTCCTGAAAGTGCTGCTTCTTTAGCGTTTGATGAGGGGATTATCAATGACTTTATATTCTCGCCATTGATTGATGAAGCAATTGCGAGAGCACCATGTATTTCCTTGACTGTTCCATCAAGAGACAATTCTCCAAGAATTACTGAATCACTAAGCTTTTCAGAGGGGATTTGTCTGCTTGCTGCAAGAATACCAAGAGCTATGGACAAATCATAAGAAGTTCCCTGCTTTCTTAAATCAGCTGGTGCCATATTTACAGTAATTTTTTTTATCGGGAAGATGAAACCTGAATTGATGATTGCTGCTCTCACTCTCTCCTTTGCTTCCTTGACCGCTCCATCTGGCAGACCAACAATAGAAAACTGAGGCAATCCAGGGCTTATATCTACTTCAACATCAACAATATAAGCATCAAGACCAAAAAGAGAAGCACTTTGACATTTTGCCAACATAACAATGATGAACGACTGATTTTCCACTATTTATGTCAAGAACAAAAAGAATTTATTGAGCATAGAAGATATATTGGTTATAT
>JAFGND010000093.1 GCA_016927185.1 Candidatus Coatesiibacteriota bacterium | reverse complement strand
TAAGGATTTACAAGGGTATCTCGAAAAAAGAGGAAAAAAAGAAGAAGCTTCCCAAAGAGAAAAAAGCGGAAGAGGAAATACCGGAAAAAGCGAAGAAAAAGAAAGCTCCTAAAATAATACTCAAGAACAGGGAGAAATTCTGGCTTGTTTATGATTATGTAAGGAAATACAGGAAACATGTTTTAAGGCTATTCAAGTTCAAACTTCTGAAATGGGATTTCAAGGCAAGCCTTGGTGATTATTTCAATACAGGACTTGCATATGCAATATACTGGTTTCTTTACCTTCCTTCAAAAGGTGTATATTTCTTTCCTGTTTTCAATGGAAACGGAAAAAACGGGGGAAATGTCAGTTTAATGTATGAAGGGGAGATAAATGCATCACTTACACTTTACATGCATAGAATGTGGTGGCTCGGGATAAGGCTTTCCCTTGATGAAGGTTACAGAAGATATTTTCCTTATGCAAACAGGAAAAGGGTACCAAGATGGAGGAAGAAACTCGATAAAAGCAAGACAGGAACCTATTATACTCCAACATATGGTCCGCTTGGTTTCGAAAAAGCAGAAAAGAGAGAAGCAAATCATTACTATACAACAACTTATCACGACAAAAGCTATTACAAAAAAAGATGGGAAGAGAAAGCCAGGTCACTTTCCTGATTTTTCATCCTTATGGGTAATTGTCAGATCTGGATTGCTTATAACAACTCTCGAATAAGGTGGGATTGACTTTATGAGCCAGACATTTCCACCAATCACACTGTCATGGCCTATCACTGTCTCTCCACCGAGTATTGTTGCGCCTGCATAAATAGTGACCCTGTCTTCAATTGTGGGATGCCTTTTTGCCTCTTTTATTATCTGACCTCTTTCATCCTTGGGGAATGACAATGCACCAATTGTAACTCCCTGATATAACTTGACTTCATCACCAATTACAGTTGTTTCACCTACTACTACTCCTGTACCATGATCTATGAAGAAGCTTTTCCCGATTTTTGCACCAGGATGAATGTCAATGCCTGTTAAGCTATGCGCATACTCACTCATTATCCTTGGTATCAGGGAAACCCCCATTTCATACAATGGATGGGAAAGCCTGTGTGTGGAAATAGCTACAATTGCAGGATAGGCAAGAATTATCTCGTCCTTGTCTATTGCTGCAGGATCACCATCAAAAGCTGCGGCTACATCAAATTTAAGCATTGTCCTTATACTGGGCAGTTCCTCTATCAATTTCATTGTTATTTCAATAGACATTTTCCTGCATGCATCGCTTTTGCATCCTGCCATCTTGCAGCGATACCTGAGTGATTTCTCTATTTCATCAGACAGGTGCTTGTATATGTCATGAAGAATCTCCCCCAGAAAGTATTTCACTCTTGTTTTTGAAAGTCCTTCTTCCTCCCAGTAACCAGGGAAGACAATTCTCATCAATTGCCTCTGTATTTCAATAATCTTCTTTCTGCTGGGGAGAATGCCTGCTTCTATATGATTAATCCCGCCATGTTCAGTATAGGTGTTTTCAAGTTCATCAATTATATCTGTCAATCCACTTTTCAACCATGGACTAATTTTGTTCTTCATTTCCCTTATCTATCCTTTCCTTGAAAAAATCATTATACCAGACTTCCTTGTATGCAAACTGTCTTGCCAATGATTCTTCCAGATGAATTTCTAGCTCAGGCTGATTTTCAAGAAGATATTCAATGCCATTTATTATTCGAGGAACATTGGCATTCTTTATTGTCAGGAATATGTCAAGACCGGCAAGAAAAGCAACTTGTGCTATCTGCTCAATATTGTCTTTTGACAGCTCAACTACGCTTTTTGCCCGTAAATCATCAGTCATCAGGAGTCCATGAGGGAAATCAGCCCTTGCCCTTTTTATGAAAACAGGAGAAAAACTTGCAAGATGCTCCCTGTCAATAAGATTGAACCATATATTGGCAAGCATAAGTCCCCCAAGGACATCCTTATTCTCCTCGAATGGTTTTATATGATCATCTTCAATGTTTTCCCATGTCCTTCTGTCCTTTAACAGGTATCTATCTGTTGTAAGAGCAAGCTCACCATAACCTGGATAATGCTTTGCAATGCATATAACACCGGCATCCCTGAACCCCTGAATGAATGCCCTCCCTATATCTCTCACTTCCTCCTGCTCTATTGAATAGCAGCGTCCCTGTGCCTTCATCAGTCCTCTCCTTGAGACATCAAGAACAGGTGCAAGATTTGCATTCACTCCTATTGATGAAATAGTCATTCCAACCCTGTATGCATTTTCCCTTACTTTCTGCAAATCCCACTTGCCGCTTCTTATATTGGAACCTACTTCTCTTGCTGAAGGATGTCTTGCATCCCTGAATATCCTGAATCTGTTTACTCTTCCACCTTCCTCGTCAGTTGCAATCATGCATGGTATCTTGCTTTTCTGTTGCACACCTGAAATGAACTTTTTTATCTGCTTCTGGTTTTTTATCTGCCAGCCCATAAAAATCACTGATCCGACCTGATATTTCCTTACAAGCTCCACATTTGCATAAGCCATAATAAGTTGCGCAATTTTTTCCCTTCTTGTCATGGAATTGAAAATGGATTTATAGCGGGTTCTGTCAGGAGCTGGTGGATTGAAGCCTTCCTCAGCAAGGATCAAGCTGGTTGTCACAAGCTGCAGTATCAGCAAAAAAAGAACTATTCTTAACATATTTTCTTAAGGAGACAGGGTGGTTTTACCTTGATTTCGGTCAATTCTTTTGTGAGAAACAGGAAGAAAACTGTTGACCTGATAGAGGTTTTTTTAACATCTACAAACATTCTTTTGCCTGCAGTAAAGGAGAATTCGTCATGGATATATTTTACACTGCTGACATGCAGAAACTTACATTCAAGGAGCTTTTTAATCTTTCACCATCCAAATTCATGTTCCCGTTGTTTTATTTCCTCAAGCTGATTGGCTATTTCAACAAACCAACTACCATTTTCAAGACCCCGTTCAGGATGATAAGAAAACAGGAGGAGGAACTTCCATCGAATGCAATGGAACTTCTAAATACAAGATTGTTTTCATTCAAGAATGATTTCAGGAAAGTATTCTGCTTTGTAGGTCCGGTCAATTTAGGTGATGATTTTTTCCCAGGCATGATACTTCTTAATTCTGATCGGACAATACTTGCAATGATGATTTATATAGATTATTTCAAGCATTCACCAACAAATCCGAAAACCAACGAAGTCAAGATAGCACTTTTCACAAGAACTATTGACGGGGAAATGATTATAACTTCAAATTCAAAGCCTGATTTCAAGGGACCTCCATGGGTAAAGGGTGAATATATAAAAGCAAGTGATGCTGAAATGATTGAAAGACACAAGATAAGGTTGCAAATTAATGCAATGAGATCCTTTATTTCGTTCCCAGAGCATGACATAGAGAATATTATGCATGATTATGAAAAAAGAGTTTTTGAGTTCCAGCTTCAAAGAGGTCTTTACAGGATTTTAGAACCTCATGAAATAGAGCCACTACTCAAGCTGAAAGGGAAACAGACAGAAGATCAATCCTATAATTCAACAAGAAATCCGTAACCATGCTTCCTGAAACCAAGGGATTCATAAAAATCATGTGCCTTGTCTCTTTTCACATTGCTTGAGAGAATTATCTTGAAGCATCCCATGTTTTTGCAAATCTCCATTGCATGCTCCATCATCTTGCGTCCGATTCCCTTGCCTCTCAGATTGACTTCAGTTACAACGTTCTCTATTACGGCAGGAGACTGACATCCATGTGCGAAACTGTCCATTATAAGTAGGCTGTAGGTTCCAGCAATCATTCCATCAAGCAAGGCAACATAGATTTTATAGAAAGGATATGAGTTAATTATCCTGAATTTTTCATATGCTTCATCATTACCTGCTTTCCTGCTTCCCCCCAAATCAAGCTGTGAATACAGCTTCAATATTTCAGGAATGTCAGCAGGGCAAGCTTCCCTTATCTCTATTTCCATAACTCCCTCTGAATCAAGTAATTAATACTAAGGTTGTCCTGCAAATTCAATAACATTTCCGTCAGGATCAGCAATACTGAACATTGCGAAATCATCAGAAAAATTCCTGTATTCCTCCACGAAGTTAGCACTCTTATCCTTGAGCTCCTGAAATGCCTTCTTCACGCTTTCAACCTTGAAAACAGGGCATATTGTAGGATAGGTAAGCGGTTCGATATCAAAAGGTTTGCGTCCACCTTCAATGTAACCTGTTATTTCCCCGCATTTTATGAATATGCCATAATCCATTTCATAAGTCACCTCGAAGCCAAGCATATTTACATAAAATTCCCTTGCTTTCCCAAGATCTGTTACATAAAATGCAATCCCGTTGAAATCCTTGATGAGTGACATATAAACTCCTTCTATTTATTAATCAGGGAAAAAAATCTTTCTTTTTTCATTAATATCTGCTTTTTCTGCAAGAACCATTAATTCTATTTCATCCAGATCTATCATCTGCTTGTTCCATGAACCTGCAGTTCCACCCCATACATTCAATACATTGAATCCAGCAATATTCATCAATAGATTAAGCTCAGTAAGGACATAGCCGCGTTCATAACCAGTGATATCTATTTCACCTGATGGCAGTTTGTACTTCATCCTGCTTCTCTCTGAAAGTGTAAGAGGATTAAAAGCACCACTTTCCACATCGGCATTGCCGTAATGCCTTATATGTCTCATTGCATTAAGAGCATTAAGAAGAAAAAAGGCTTTCGGTTTCAATGATGAATGGATATTTTTCAATATCACAAGGTCACTCATCAAGGGATCATCACTGCTGCCATGAAGTGAGAATGCCCCTTCGCAGAGACATATAGCAGCATCATATTCCAGTTCCTTCTTGAAGGTTCTTGCATCAGTTCTTATGAGCTCAATACTTACTCCTGCCTTTCCTGCATTCCTTTCTGCTTCCTTTAGCATGGACAAGGATATGTCTATGCCTGTAACCTGAAATCCCCTTTTTGCAAGTTCTATTGAATGCCTTCCAATTCCGCATCCTGCATCAAGTATTTTGAGCGGTGGATTTAACTTCAATTCCCTTATTATGAAATCAACTTCATTCAAGGTATTTTTTGTAAATACTTCGGTTTCATATTCTTTTGCATATATATCAAAGAATTCCTGCCATTCGTTGTTTTTCATAAAAACCTCCATTTGTTTTTTGCTCATGACTTTGTCAGATAAAGCACTTTCCTGTAAAGGATATTTTCAATAATACTTTTTTATTGACAATATGCAGTTGAATATCGCAGGCAATCGTTGTGAATGAACACGAAAAATGGATGAAAGCAGCACTACTGCAGGCAGAAACAGCATTCAAGTGCAATGAAGTGCCTGTTGGTGCAGTTCTGATACTTGATAATGAGGTTATTGCCGAGAGCCACAACAAAACGGAGCTTAGTGGCAATCCGCTTCATCATGCTGAAATGCTTGTTCTTGAAGAGCTTATAAGCAAAACTAAAACCAGATGGACAAAGGGACTGAGTTTGTATGTAACGCTTGAGCCATGCATAATGTGTTACGGGGCAATAGTATTGCATAGAATAGACACTCTGGTTTATGGAGCAGCTGACAAAAAGGCTGGATTCAGCAGATTCCTGAAAGAAAGGACTCACTTGAATCATGTCCCGTACGTAATATCAGGAATATCCGAGAATGAGTGTTCCAGATTGCTTAGTGATTTTTTCGAATACAAACGGAGAGGTTCCCGAGAGGTTTAAGGGGGCAGTCTCGAAAATTGCTGATTCTTGTATAAAGGATCCGAGGGTTCGAATCCCTCCCTCTCCGAATGTTTATAGCAGCGATTTTCAAACATACAAACCGAGAGAACTATCTTATCTTCACTACCCTCTTGCATTCCTTCCCAGCTTTGATAATATAAACTCCCTCTCTCCATTTGCTTGTATCAAGAGAGTGCTTGCCTTTGTTCAATTGCATTATCAGTTGACCAGTAAGGGAATAGATAGAAACAGAGGAAGAAGAGGAAATTGATAGACGAGAAGCAAATGGATTTGGGGAAACTGAGAAGGATTTGGAGGGAATATAGGAAGCTGATTTATTTTCCTTGAAACCTTTATATCCATAAGTTTCTATTGCATAGAGATAACAATCTGAACTTCCTATATAGACAACTCCATCACAAACGCAAGGTGAAGAGCCTATAGGATCATCAGTCTGAAATCTCCATTTAAGAGTTCCATCAGAGCAGTTTATAGCATAAAGATAATGATCATCACTGCCTATATAAACAACTCCATCTGAAACACAAGGAGAAGAGTCAATAGCATCACCTGTCTGATATCTCCATTCAAGAGTTCCATCTGAGCTGTTTATTGCATAAAGATAATAAATATTACTTCCAACATAAACAACTCCATCTGAAACGCAAGGGGAAGAAAATATAATAGAATCAGCCTTATACTTCCATTTAAGAGTTCCATCTGAGCTATTTATAGCATAAAGATGACAATCATTACTTCCAACATAAACAACTCCATCCGAGACACAAGGAGAAGACCTAATCCAATTACCTGTTTGATATCTCCATTTAAGAGAACCATCTGAGCAGTTTATTGCATAAAGATAATGATCATCGCTTCCAACATAAACAACTCCATCTAGAATGCAAGGAGAAGACCTAATCCAATTACCTGTTTGATATCTCCATTTCATAGTTCTACCTGAGCAGTTTATTGCATAGAGATACCAATCATCACTTCCGATATAAACAACTCTATCTGAAACACAAGGAGAGGAGCCAACATAAGCACCTGTCTGATATCTCCATCTACGAGTTCCATCTGAGCAATTTATTGCATAAAGATAGTAATCCCCACTTCCGATATAAACAACTCTATCTGAAACACAAGGAGAAGAATGAACACCATAAGCATTACCTCTCTGAGATCTCCATTTAAGAGTTCCATCAGAACAATTTATTGCATAAAGAGAAAAATCATTACCTCCAACATAAACAACTCCATCTGAAACATAAGGAGAAGAACAACCTCCATTAACCCTATATCTCCATATCAAATCACCTGGTGCTGAAAAGAGCAGACTAGATAAAGATAGTAGAATTATGACAATTAAAAGATTTTTCATTTTAATCTCCTTAATTTACTTTAACTATCCTCCTTGACTCTTTCCCAGCCTTCACTATATAAACTCCCTCTCTCCATTTGCTTGTGTCAAGAGAGTGCTTGCCTTTATCTAGTTTCATTATCAGTTGACCGGCTAGGGAATAGATAGCTCCTGAGGAAGACAGGGAGAGGGACAAACGGGAAGAGAAGGGGTTGGGGGAGATGGAGAAAGAGGGGGAGGGAAGGGATTTAGTAGAAACATAAGAAGAGAATCCAGTTTCACCGTCTTTATCAGTTTTAACAAGATAAATATCCCAGTCCAATCCATGAGTTTCTGTATACCTATTACCTGCAATATAGTATTCATTAGGATCTATAAGTATATTCAAACCGTATTCAATTGTGTCTGATCCTCCAAAAGTCTTATCCCAAATTTTATTACCTTGCGAATCTACTTTTAGAATGTAAATATCAGAATTCCATGGATTAGTAGTTCCTTTAGAACCAACAATAACAAAATTCTCGCTTTCATCCTGCTTAACACTCTCACCATTTGATTCACTGAATGTCTTTTCCCATTCCTTGTTGCCATTAGCATCCAGTTTCAATAAACATAAATCACGTGAGTACATCCCAGTTATTATATAGCCTCCATCATTCGTTGATTCTACCCAGCGACCTAAATCATCTCCAGTATTACCAAACATTTTTTCCCATATTGTATTTCCATCATCATCTATTTTTATAACATATAATCTTACTTCATCTTGATTATGTGTACCACCTGTTATCAAATAACCACCATCTTTTGCTTTTGTTATTGATCTAAAAGAAGATTCCCCCAAACCTGCAGATGTTTTCTCCCATAATTGATTACCGTATTTGTCTACTTTTGCGAAATAACCAATAAGATAGCCAATTTTAGGTTCAGTAAATCCAATAGCAATTAAATCATTGTTATCAGTTTCTAAAATGGAATAAGACAAATTCCATTTATTCAAACCTATTGTATTAGTCCATTTCTTATTATAATTAGCATCCAGTTTTAATAAATATATATCAAATCCTTTGTCTTTATAAAAAATATTTCCAGAAATAACATAACCTTCGTCTTTTGTATTTAAAAGGAAACTACAATCTATACAATCTACCTCATTATAAACTTTATTAAAAATAACAACTCCACTTTTATCTACTTTTAACAAACCAATGTCTTCATCATCTAGATTACTTCTATTTTCATTTGTATAGCAAATCAAATAGTTCCCATCTTTATCTTTTACAATCCCAGAGCAATATTCATTATGGAGAGTATCCCCATAATACTTCTCCCAGCCAAGAAGTAAAGATGGCAGGAGAAATGATAAAAGCAATAGAACCTTCATAATAACCTCCCTTATTACTTTTTATAAATCCTTATGGAATAAGCGTTTTGTATATTTTTTACGTATAAATAACACTTATCTTGGTTCAGTAGATTTCCATATAGTCAAAAAAAAAAAAAGAAATAGATTGTCAAGGATTTTTATTCT
>JAFGND010000015.1 GCA_016927185.1 Candidatus Coatesiibacteriota bacterium | reverse complement strand
TTTTCTGTACTGGTTGAAAGAGTCTGAGAAAATAAGAGAAGGAATGATTAGTATTAGAATTATTAATCGATACATTTTTAACCTCCTACTTTATGCAACATATGGATATAAGTATCTTTTACATCTCATTAAGAGTAAGATCGACTGTATCTGGATCTGTTTGTGCAGAATTCCAACTGAAAACAGAGCTTTCTCCATAATATTTAATACCATCATACTCACAAAATCCGCAAACATAATAGTTACCATTTGTCAGAGTTCCAGGCCAATCATCAGGAGGACTACCATTTGTCCATTTTAGTAAAATCTCATACCAACCAGGAGAGCCAGAACCTGTCCAATTAACCATTCCCCAATAATTAGAATGATATTCAATCCATATTCTTGTTTTATTGGGAGCTTCAATTGTATCACCATCAACATTGATGTACACGACACCAACAACTCCTATACCGTCTCAGCAAAATGGAGGTTTCGTTCCTAAATTAGGAATTAGCTGGTTATAGCCACTTGAAGAAGTGTTTGGAATAAACTGGAAATAGTCAGATTGAGAAGTATTTGATTTTTTTTCATTCTCTGATGGACCTTGAATATCAGAACAATTCAATAAAAAAACTGAAAAAACCAATATTAAAATTAGAATCGTTTTTTGAGCATTGCTTTTATTTTTCATTTTCCCCTCCTTATTCTTCATAGACTGTTACAGTTACACCAGTAACATCAGCATTTGCACTGGGTATCCAGCCAAAATTACTACTTTCCCCATACCAGAAACTACCACTATATTCAAGAAAAGCACAAACTTTATAAGTCCCAGCTGGAAGATCTGTCCAACCATCAGGAGGATCTCCAATTTTCCATTTTAAACCTATTTTATAAGAATTATTCAAAGAAAGTGAATCCCATCCAGAAAAAAAAAAATAATATGGCATCTTTCCTTTAATATAAACCATTGTATATTTAGGAACAGTGCCACCACCATCAATACTTATAGAACCTGTAACACCCCAACATTCTGTTGTATAAGGTGGACCATCTCCTACAAAGTTATTTTCCTGCTGTTCAAAATATTGCTTTAACAAATCTTCAGGGATATCAAGCTTTTTAGCTAATGCTTGATATTTTTCAAACTTTGTTTTGGATACATCTGAAACAGATGTTGGATTGGATACATCCTGACAACTGAAGAAAAAGAGAAACAGAAAACAAGTAAGGAGAGCAATTATTACTCTCCCATGCGCTTCCCATGCGCTTTTTTCACTCTTTCTTGTCATAATGACCTCCCTTTTTTTAGTGAACAACTAATTCCTGAGAGTACATAAGTTTTTTATTCTGTCAAGACTTTTCTGAAAATAGTTACAAACAGATTATTATCAAGCAAACTAAAGAAAAAAGATAGATGAAATTATCAAGATGCATATTAATCAGAAAGGATTAAGGTCAAGAAAAAACTTGACAAAAAAAAATAGAACAAAGACTCATGAAAACTACTGACATTGGAAATTTGGGAAAGACAAGAAGTGATGAGGAGAGGGCAAGAGTAAGAGCGCACTGGGAAGAGATGAACAAAGAAGAGATTGCAGACCAGCAAGAAAAGATAACCAAGCTTACTGAATACCTGAACAAGAGAAATTCCTTAACCATGCAGAAACAGTATGAGCAGAAAGCACAGGAGTTAACCTGTGATTAAAGCTATTATTCTCCTAAAATCATTTCTTCTATTTTCTCTTTTGCCTGTTCCAGCAGTTTCTTTGCTTCCTGTTTCAATTCCTTTGCCTTGTTCATTCGGTTCTTTACTTCGTCAGCTATCTGGGTTTGGATGCGGGGAGGGGGGAGAGGAATAAGAAAATTTTTAATAGTATCTATTGTTATGTTACCTTGAATAGCACCAATCTTTTCCCTGAAAATCAAATTCTGTAAAACTTTATTATTCAACCAAATAGTCACAAAGTTTTTGTTTATATCATCATTTAGACAAAGTTTAATCATAAAAGAACCAAAAGCAAAACCATCTGCTTCTTTTGGAACAACTGCTACAATTCCAATAGAACCACTTCTTGAGATTAATAAATCATCTTTATATACGAACCCTGAACCGATTTCTTTCCTTTTACTTTCATCTAAATAAACTACATCACTTATATCTATCTCATTAGGTTTCAAATTTAGAATTCTCAATAAAGGTATTCCTTTTTTTACATATTCATTTTCAATTGAAATCCCATAATGTATTTTAGTAATAAATATATCCAATATAACAGGTTTATATAAACCTGTTTTTAAACTATTTTCTATTACTTCGAATTTAGGACTATGATAATGCGGATCAATTCTTTTGCCTTTGCATTCTATTGATGATACTGTGAATACCTTTTTGTCTTCCAGTTCTGGCATTTCTATGCCAAGCATTGAAAGGACATATTCGTCAATAGAAGCAAGAAGGGAATCCGCTTGCTGTATAAAAGACATATATCTATTATTTATCTCTCTAACAAGAATGTAAATTTTATCGAAACAACCTTTTTCCATTAAAGGAAAACTGAGTTCAGAAAAATCATTTCTATCTATTCTAAATCTGCTGGGAGTAGCTCCTCTTCCTTTTGACAAAACATAATTTAAATACTTTTTTGTTTTCAGAATATTAACAATAACTTCTGGCTGCAAACCAGAAGATCTAAAAACAATAAATTCCCCTGAAACTACTAATGTATTTTTTGTTTTAGGTGCTATCAATATTTTCTCATTAGCTAGAGATGGACCTAGTCTAGCTATAAGTATATCTCCCTCTAAAGCTAACTGAACTGTGCTTTTGCTGATTTCCTTTCCCAAGACTGTAATTATAGAATTTTCATTTAAAAAACCACCTATCTCAACATTATCAATTCTTAACCAATCAAAGATTTGATCAGGATATAATTTAGCTGGGATAAATGTTTCACTTATTACTAATCCAAAATCTCTTATTTTAGCACTTTTGGGAAAATTTATTTTCTTTTTATATCTTAATGGATTAAATGCACCTTCTATTTCCCCTGACCTTGTAATAAAAATCTTGTCTTCCAAGTCAGGGGGGACTAAAAAGGGTGTTTATGCTCCTTGAAGTTCTTGTATGCTTTTAGAATTTCTGAAAAATCATTTTCAGGTATTTCCCTGCCTGTTGCATCATATCCTATTTTTTCAGCTATTGCCATGAAAATAGGATAATCTTCCAGCATTTCATAGTCACCTTTTTTACGAAGGAAAACAAGAGAAGCTTTTACACCTGCACCATAATATGAAAATGCAGTCTGAGGAAGAGATACTATTGCAAGTATCTGACATTTCTCCATAATGAAATCCCTTACATATTGAAGAGATGAGTTTGTTAATATCCCGTCAGGTAATACAATAGCAATCCTGCCAGTTACTGGTTTGACAAACTCAATTACTCTTTCAATAAACAGGATTTCTGTTTTCTGGTTCTTCTTGTTCTTGCCTAAGTTATAATTATTTAAATAGCTCTTTTCGCTTCTTTTTATTGTTGCTCCAAAGGGCGGATTAGTCAGTATCAAATCAAAGCTATTCTTGTCAATTTTCTTGTTCAGGTCAATTATTCCCTTGATATTCTTGTCCTTGTTTTCTATTTCCTTTAGGGCATCTGTGCTTATGATATTTGTATGTCCGTCATCGTGTATAATCATGTTCATTTTGCAAACGCGAGCAATCTTCTCATTTACTTCAATACCAAAGAGATTGTTTTTTGCGAATTCATGCCATTGATTATATGCCTCTTCCTCGTAATCCTGTTCAACCCTCTTTTTTACATGTTCCAGACAATTAAGAAGGAAGCCACCACTGCCACAAGCAGGATCAAGAATGAGAGCATCTTTGTCAGGACTCATCATATTGACACAGAAATCAACCACTTTTCTCGGAGTAAAAAACTGACCCATCTGACCTTTGAAAAATCCCTGCATGAATTCTTCGAATGCTTCACCTTTTATGTCCAGTTCAGTCTTGCTGAAACTGATTTCCTGAATGTGATTTACTACACTGAATAATATCTCGTCTTCCAGATTAATACTTTCCTTGAAAACTTCTGCGTCCCTTTCTCTTGCTTTCTCATATATCTTCCTTATCCTGTCAGACACTTCAGAAGCAAGCTCATGCGAACCAATCTGGAACTTGTAAGGTTCACCTTTCTTTGTATCTTTCTCGTCTTTCAGTTTGCAGAAAATCAGTTTTGAAACCTCATCAAATGCTGATGTAGGGTCTCGCTTGCCACCTTCCCAGACTGTGTCATGCGATTTCTTTAGCGCATTCTTCAAGTCTTCCTGCTTGACTATTTTCAAGTCATTAAATGCATCACCTTTTATGTAAGTATATTTCTGTTCCTTTTCATATTTCTTTGGAATAACTGCTATTATGTTCTTCTTTCTTTCCAGAGGAGGAAAACCTTTCAACTTGAAAGACCTTTTTGTAAATCCTGCAATAACAACAGCATATACAGAAGCTATTGAAACAGCATTTCCAAAGACCTGTTCTATTGCCTGATTGAATTCAGCGTCAGTTATACCTTCCCTTTTTGCTTCAACAGTAATATACGGTTTCAAGCAATCATCATCTTCATAGACAACTATATCCGCTCTGTCTTCAGGCAATCTCTTTGGAATAAGAACCTCTAAATCAATTCTCTTCTTTGGATATTGATAATCCAAGACAAGCTCCGTGTAATAATAAGCTCTTATTGTTTCCTCTGGATTCTTGAAACTTGTTGTATAATCCCTCTTGCAATGATAAATTATCTTTGAGCGGTCTTCGTTGAAAGAAAGCAAACCTTCCTGCTTTCCTTTCTCTATTACATCCAGAAACAAGGTTCTATCAAGCAATTCGGTTTGCTTTTTATTTTCTGTCTGAGCAGACATATTTTGCTCCTTCTCAATTTTGTTAATGTCAACTTTGCATGAAACAGGAAACAAACTGGTCAAGAAAAAAGAAACAGCAAGGCGAAAGCCTTGCTGAGAGAAGAAAATATTAACTTTGATTAATTATACCACTAGCATCAACAATACAAGTTGCTCCAGCAGTTGATTTTGGATATTGAATTGATGCAAATTTTTCACTTATAAGTGTGTCTTTTTCTTCTTGGCTTAAATTATCAAATGCTTCTTTTGTTAGACCAAAGTCTTCAGGATTAATAGGAATAATCATATATAAACCTCCATTTCTAAGTTTTAAAAATTATAAAGCTTAATTAATTCAGCATTATCAGTTTTGAAATAATCTTCGAAATCCCTCAAAGGCTTTTCCCACATTAAATTCAAAATTCTTAGAAGCTCTTTTAAATCATTTTTCATTTGTGTATCCATTCTAATGAAATCACGATTTAATAATGTACTATTATTAGCTGCTTCTCTTATTTCTGAAAAACGTCTATATCTGTTAACTACTTCTCTCTTTGGTATTAATTGATATCCATGTTCTATATGAATTTTTCCAATATGTAAAGAATGGGTCGAGATGTGCCTATAATTTAAGACAGAACATATAAATTCTATGTTTGTTCTATTCTTAAATGGATTCATATCAATCGGAAAATAGGAACAAAATAATTCTTTAATTCTATCTTCTTTATAAGTTGTATTATTATCATATAAAACACCATTTCTAATATTGCCTTCATCCGCTATATCTGAATAACTAAATGTTTTATTACTAATTTTACAGTCTAAAAGATATACCCATGCAATAAATTTTTCAGTCACGTCTATTGCTGAAGCAATATGATAATAGAAATCTTCTAGTCTTGAAGGACTGTGCTTATATATATAATAATAAGCATAAACTAGATTCAAGAACACAGAATAATGTAAATCAGCTATTATAGTTAAAAGAGGATTAACATCTTTTCTTATTACATCTCTATTTCCAACATTTGGATTAGCAAAATTACTCATCCTTTCTGAAATAGGAATTATATTATTACTCCAAAACTTTTCTATATTGGGAAAAAAGATTTTAAATAACAAGGAATATTTCTGTTCAAAACAATCACCTTGTTTTTTAAAACTAATCTTAGGTGCATACTTTAAAAGCCAACTGCTTAACTTTAATTGATATGAACTCATTGTTGAACTCATTC
>JAFGND010000092.1 GCA_016927185.1 Candidatus Coatesiibacteriota bacterium | reverse complement strand
TGGTTAGAGCAGTGGAATCATAATCCACGTGTCCGGGGTTCAAATCCCTGATCCGCTATGGAAATGGAAAAACTTACAAATCATATTTATTCCTTGATTCCTGAAAGAGAGAAGGTTGTTGTAGGTTTCTCTGGAGGAGCAGATTCCTGTTTTCTTGTTGAAATGCTTCGAAAAACATCATTAGAAATATTTCTTTTCCACCTGAATCATAATATAGATGAGGAATGGTCAAGAAAATCCGTTGAATTCACTAAGGAAAAAGCAGAAAAGTGGGGATTACCTTTGAAAACAATCAAAGAGGAAAATCTTACAGATGATACTCCATCAGGAATTGAAGCAAAAGCAAGGCTTATAAGATACAATCAATTGATTAAACATGCAGAAGAGTCAGGTTCCAAATATATATTGACCGCTCACAACCTGAATGATGCAATTGAGACACTTCTTCATAATCTGTTCAGGGGATGTGGTATTCACGGTCTTGCACCATTGCGTTCAAAAAGGCTTTTGCTGGATTCAGATATCTATCTTATAAGACCTCTTCTGGAAGTATCAAGGCATGAAATTGAGGAATATCTTGAAAGTAACAATATTGATTATATAAATGATCCCAGCAATGAAAGCATGACGTATACAAGAAACAGAATAAGGCATGAGCTGATTCCTCTTATAAAGGAAAGGCTTAATCCTTCTATAGAAGCAACCATGAAGAGGTTTCTTGTAATCGCACAACAGGAAGAGGATTTCTGGTATAGCTTGATAGAGAGGATAAAGAGGACAGTAACTCCGTATACAAACAGGGAAAATATCTTGCGGAGAGAGGAATACAGGAAGATCAATGTCTCACTTGCAAAGAGATTTTTGCAAGACTGGATATTCAGATTGACAAATGGCTTTTATATTGGTGATTATGATTTCATCCTGAAACTGGATGATTTCGTGAGGAATGGAAAGACAGCACAGAAATTCATTTTTCCAAGAAATGATTTCAAGATGTTCTGCGGAAGGAAAATAGCAGTTCTTTTTTCACAATCAATGATGGATGAACTGAAATTTAATGAACAGAAAATATCTTGCGAGGAAACAAGCTCTCTCCCTATATGTGATATTGTAATAAATGACAGGATAAGAAATCAGAGGATTTTTCTTCCAGGGAGAAATCTGAAAGTGACAAACAAAAATTTTCTTGAAAACAAGGGTCATTTCCTGAAGAAGGTTTTTCAGGAGAATAATGTCCCTTTCTGGTTCAGGGAGTATATTCCAATTATAGTTGATGATAATGGAGAAATATTATGTGTTGGAGACATTTATATCAAATACAAGAAGTCTTTCTCATCATGCTGCAAGGCTGAAATAATCTGGAAAAATAGATGGGATTTAATCTGGAAATCCAGGTAGTCTAATTTTCCTGCCAGATATACTCCTGAAGCTCTTCCTTTGAAAATGGGTCTGTTATTATTGTTTTCTCACGAGAATAAGTGACCTTGCCAGGAATCCCTTTTACAGCTCTTAAATATTTCACCAGGGTATAATCAACAGGAACATGAAGTGAATTCTTCACTTTCGAAAAAGTTATAGCGATTCTTGATGCAACAAGCAAGTCGTATTCTGTTATTTTAGCTGATTTGTTTGGCAGGATTATGATGACATGAGAACCAGGTATTGCTTTTGTATGAAACCATATATCCGATGGAGCTGCATACTTCAAACTAAGCTGGGAATTCTCTTTGTCATCCCTTCCTACAAGTATGGGATAACCTGAAGGAGAGCGGAATTTCCTGAAAGGAAGGACTTTATCCTTGAGTTTTTTGCTGTTAATTCTCATCTTCATAATGAATTGATTGATATCATTGCAGTTTTCCCAGAAGGCTATTTCCTTCCTGATCTCAGCAATTTTTTCCTCCTGACTTTTTATCTGCTTGTTCAATGGTTCTATTGCTCTTTTTGCTTTCTTGTATTCCCTGAAATACTCCTGGGAGAGCTGAACTTGAGTCTGGTTTGGTTTCGCAGGAACTTCAATAGCAGGTTCAACAGGTATCAGGTAGCCTTTGTCTGTCTTTTTTATCTGATCACCAAACTGCAGAAGATATTGTCCCGTTGTCTTCAGCTGTTCAGGATTTGAGCATTTCTCAAGAATATCTCTTAGTTTCTTCAAGCTTGCTTCAAGATTTTCAAGCTTGTTAGTATATTGACTGAGAATTTTTTGCCTGTATTTATGAAGAAGGTTTCCTGAACAAGAGTCCTCAAGTATTGTCTTTATTGCTTCATAGAGAGTATCAGTTTTTGTATATTCATATGCTTTTAGAGACTCGGAGCAAGGCTTGAACGAAATCAGTTCTTTTCTGCCATTTCTTGTAATATATCCTGGATTATATCGTATTTTCTTCCATTTATCTGCAACTTCGCTAATAATATCAGTATCCACTTCACTCATACTTATGTTTATTGGCATTCTGCACAAGGAAAAGATTTCTTCAATAGTATTGCTTGACATCAGGGAAAAATTTTTTTTCAAGAAGCTTCTTAACAGGACTTTTCTCTCTCCCTCGTTCTCCATAAACTCTTCAGACAATTCCTTCCATCTTGTTATAACAGGTTTTCTTGTATGGAGAGGAGGTTCATATATTTCTCCAATTAATGTTTTTCTGTTCTTCTGCCTGTTTTCATTAAGAAACCAGATTATCCTGTTATCTCTTGTGAGTATTAGATTATTGAATCTTCCGAATATCTCGAAAAACAAGGATATCTCTATTGCTTTCTTGAAAGGATGAATAAGTTTACCTTTTATTGAAAAACACCTGTCACCAGGGATTGAAGATATTGTCAGTTCTGTAAGGGGAGGTTTGAAACTCATAATGCAAGCCGATTCTCCAACTACATTATTATTCAAAGTCCAAAGTAAATTCATGTCCTGGCATCTGGAGAAAAACACCAGATGCCCTTCATCATGAAAGCTTATCAGTACGTTTTTTTCATCATCCTTACAAATGGCTGACAAACTTTTTTTCTGAAGTATTTGCCTGAGTTCTTTTAGGAAAAAATATACAAAATGATCATCCAATATTTTCAGAATTTAAGAGGTTTCTGCATCAATTCGAGAATATCCTTTTTATCCCAGTCAGTCTTGATGTTAACTACATTGCCTTTCCTGCCTATGTTTATATTTCTCAACATGTTTTTTATTGCAGGGGAGCTAGCTGCCAGGAATGCTCCTGCAAGACTTAAAATACCCTTGAATCCATTTTCAATGTCGCTTGCCTTGTTTTCATTTTCATAAGAGAGGAAAGCATTTATTGCAAGATTATTATTGGCATTCAGTTCAAAAGAAAATTTTTGTACTTTAGCACTTAAAGAATTAAGCTGATTTACAGGACCTTTTGCATCTATCTGAGGACCTGCCTTTCCAACTGCCCAGATAAAAGGCTTGCTTGTATTTATTGCATTCATCTGTTCCTTGAAAACCTTTATATCAATTGATGATAGATGTTCACCCTTGAGTACTTTTGATATATTCTCTCTTGTTGCGAGTATTCCAAGTTCCGGTTTTATTCTACCAAGATAAGCTGGTTCTTTATCAAACTGTTTTCTCAACTCAAGAAAATCCTTCCCTTCTATCTTGACAGCCTCCTTGAACAGGAGATTCCTGTATTCCTCAATCTGTTTCTGCTGATATTTTGTAAGTTTGAATAAAATTATGAAATTATTTTTCCCGCTTTGCTTTTCAAGAAAAGCTATTAGCAAATCAGGAATTATTATTTTCCCTGTGCCGAAAGTCAGATTAGTCATAATTGTGCTTTTTGCATCAAATTTCTTTATTATTTCCTTGATGAGCGGTTTTTCATTTATCTGATTTGTATGAATATAAGCTATAGAATTGCATTCAGCAGGCATTTCTTTCAGAACATCACTTACCCATGCTTTTTCATTCCCAGATTTCTGGCAACCTGAAATAACAAGGAAAAGAGCTACTGCAAAAATCAAAAAGATCTTTCTCTTCATATACACTTCCTATGTTGTTAAGTTTAACGCAGCTTCAAATAATAAATCATATCCGTATTGTAATGAATCCTCATCTATTTTGAAGAATTTACTATGATGAGGATAAATAGCATCCTTTTCAGGATTTCCGGAACCAATAAGGAAAAAGCAACATGGAACCTTGTTTGCAATATATGACATGTCTTCTCCCCCCATTGTCATTATATCAGTTCTTATCTTCTCTTTCGGGAACAATTTTCTGGCAACAGAAAGCACTTGCTCACTTATATATGTATCATTTACAAGAGGAGGAGTAAGCTGGTCATAACTAATACTACAATTGGTTCCAAAGGTAAGGTCCAGCCCTTTAAGGATCTCATCTATTCTCCTGTAAATAAGGTCTCCGACTGACTGCCTGAAATATCTTGCTGTCCCCTCCAGAATAACTTTTTCAGGTATTATGTTGAATGCTGTTCCTCCATTTAACAGACCGACTGTTACTACACCAGTGTCCAATGGAGATACATTCCTGCTTACTATTGTCTGCACTAGTGTTATAAGATGCGCAGCTGCAACAACAGGATCAACTGTCTCCTCAGGGATTGCACCATGTCCTCCCTTTCCATTTATAGTAATCTTGTACTGCATGACTCCAGCCATTACAGGTCCAGGGGTAATACCAACATATCCTGTTGGTAAATCCTGCCAGACATGCAAGCCAAGTGCAGCCTTGATTTTGGGATTATCCAGTAGTCCCGGATGTTTAAGGCATTCCACAGCTCCACTTCCGCATTCTTCTGCAGGTTGAAATAGTATCTTGATGCCTCCTTTGATTCTTTCCTTATATTGAACAAGGTTCTTGGCAACAGTCAAAAGAATTGCTATATGAGCATCATGACCACAAGCATGCATAATCCCGGGATGAGCTGATTCAAACGGTAGTTTTGTTTCCTCCTGTACTGGGAGAGCGTCCATATCTGCACGAAGCATTATCCAGTCTCCAGGAAAATTACCCTTTAGTTCTGCCAAAACACCTGTTTTAGCTATTCCTCTTGTTATCTTATAGCCATATCTTCCAAGTCTGTCTGCTATGAAATTAGCTGTTTTTTCTTCCTTGAAGGCTATTTCAGGATATCTGTGAAAATGTCTTCTGAGATCTATAAGTTCAGAGATTTCTTCTTTGGTAAGACTCATATTAACCCTCATAAGTTAAGGTTGTACAAACGATTGGTATTCTCATAAGAAATGCAGCTTAAGAATTCCAGTGGTAAATCCAGATGCTGAATTTTTATTTTAAGTTCTCTGTAGCCCCTGTCCCCATCATCAGGATTAACATAAGGAATATTGCTGCCGAAGACAATTCTTCTATGTCCATATTTATCAAGCAGTCTTCTCATCCAGTTTACATCAGCCTCAGCAGTGTCAATGTAAACATTGGAATAAGCATATGTTAAATCCAGTATTCTGTTGTTATAACCAGGGATTTCCTCATAACTTCCAACATGAGTTAAAATCATATTCAACCTGGGGAATTTTTCATTAATGCATGAAATGGATTCAGGGTTGGTAAACTCGCTACTTATCATTGCAATCTGAACCGGTATAGAGTTCTTTTGAAGATAATCCCATAATGGATACCATATTTCAGCCTGGATAGGTACTTTCTGTTCTGTTGGATTCAACGATATTCCTATAACTTTCTTGTTTTCAATGAATTCAGTCAATTTATCTAGTGAGTATTTCTCAGGTTTCAATATCTGCCATATGAATTTTATCTTGTCAGCCAGTACAAGATTTTCTGGATCCAGTACGCTTACAAGAACAAGATCAATTCCATTTCTTTCGCATAATTTCTCAATTTCATACACATCATCCTGGGTGAGGGCATGTATATGGCTATCAACAACATAAGGGATTTTCAGAAATTCAAGACTTAAATAATAATTCTTTCCATGATTATTATCCCAGTCACCCTTGCAATCATGAAATGCAAACATTAAGTTTTGTGCAATGTCTGGTTCAGGGATATTCAGATTTTCTCCATCTTTGATTATGTAATCATCCTGTATATAATCCCAGTCAAAGCAAGGATTAGTATTTATTGCTGATCTAAGTGTTACCGGAACAGAGAGATTTTTGCCAACATACTCTATTCCAATTTGGTTCAAATATATCCTGCTTCTGTCAATTCTTGCAGGATAGAAATCCTTCTTTTTTCCCTTTTCGGAACATACATAATTCAATATATCTAGTGGGGCAGAAAGAAGGTTTTTCAACCTGCTTATACTCTTTTTTCTTCCTTCCCAGTGATCAAATATCAGTGGACCGTTAAATGGTAACTGCCTCAGGAAAATTACAAGCTCTGTTAGAGGTAGTATACCATCACCAAAAGGCAGTAATCTCAGATCCTGCTTTTGTGGATGCCAATCGTGGCAGAAGCATCCCATCAATTTAAAATCATTTTCCAGAAACCTTTTTAAAAGACTTACTATTTCCTTTTCGGAAAAAATCATTGCCTCTGTTGCTGGGTAAAATGCAATTCCAGCTATGCAGTGCTTTGACAAAGTTGTTATTGCATTCATGTATTGAGGGGAGATAATATTAGCATCACAAGTGTTGACAAGTGCTATCTTGAAAGGGCATTCCTTCCTGGTTATTATCTTAATTATCTCAGGATGATAATCAAGTATTATGATTTCCGGTTCAAGGATTCCTGAGATATCAAGGATCCCATCCCAAACCACCTCAGCTTCTGCATCAATAGTTGGAATGTGAAGAAACAATTTGAGATTGGCTTCTTCTGAAAGCAGATGTATTCTATTTATTGTAACATTATCAAGATCCCTTGGCGTGAAATTTGAGAACTGAATGACAAAATTTTCTATACCTTCTCTTCTTGTTATTGTAAGTTCTTCTTCAATAAAAAGTCCATTAAAAGGACAAGTTTGAAGTGCAAATTGCATTATTTTACCTCTTTTGTAAAAGCCATTATAGATTCACTTTTTCTGTCAAGAAAAACTAGTTAATTCAATAACGCTTTTTTTATTATGAATAAGAAACCATTTAAAAAGATGGCACATGAAAAGGAAGAAACTGACTTGAATAATGATTTGCAAATTCCTGTTCAACATTTTCAAGATGGAGACATAAAACAATGAAACTGATACCATCTTGAAAAAGATTGACAAATGCGTTTAATTTCTGATACTTGAATTCAAAAAAAAGGAGTATATATGGCTTCCAAGGCAACCAAATATTCAGTGATAGGAGGAATTGCCCTTTTTATCTTGATAATAGTAATATATATATTGTGGTCAAGAAAAACTGATCCAGCTGCATCAGTACCGGATGGTCTCAAGAATGAAGTAAATCATATGAGAAATGAAATGAAAGAAGGTTACAAGGCATATCTTGAATCAAAAAGAACTAATGACAAGAGGGAGAAGCAGGCTAATTTGCAGAAAGCTCTGAGTTTTTTTCAGCAGGCTTACAAGAGAATAGAAATAGATCATAAAACACCTGGAGGATTATATAAATACAGCTTACCTGATAACAAGAAGGAAACACAAACTTTCATCAAAGATATACTTAATGAAGCAGAGGATCTTTCCTCAAAGCATCCGCAGAAGGATATCAAGGAATACAAATCAAAAGAGAAGGATGAAGCAATTACAGCTTATGACAAGATATATACTTTTTACAAGACAGCTTCATTTTACAATGAGTTCATAAATCAGCAAAAAGAACCACTTCAAGCAAAATCGCTTCAGGCAGTCTATTATCTTGCAGATCTTCATAAATCAGACAAGAATATAGAAGAAGAAAAGAAATTGCGACAGTATATAGAGAAGCACATGGATACGGGAAATAGCAAGAATCTCGAGCGATTGAAAGAACTTGAGGAAGCTTCAAAAATAGATTTTGACAAAATAGAAATAAAGGATGAAGATCTAAAAGACGAGAAAAAATAGCTCTCATGTCTGACAACTTTTTCTATTTTGCATATGGATCAAACCTTGATTTCACTGATTTGAGATTATGGTGTGAATATCATAAAGAACCTCCATTTTATCCTGCAAATGTAAGAAAAGCATTTCTCCTGGATTACAGACTTGTTTTCAATTTTTTCGATGAATATCGCGTTTGTGGAATAGCAGATGTTGTGAAAGAGAAAGGATATTCTGTTTATGGTCTAATTATGGAACTCTCTGCAAACCAATTGATTACGTTGAGAAGAAAAGAGGGTTATCCTGACTTGTACAGTGAATTAAAGGTTGGCATAGAATCTGAAGGGAGTATTATAAAAGACGTGATAACGTATTCCTTGAGGGATGAACTTAAATCTGCTTCTTATATAGCTCCATCCAGGTATTACAGGCAGTTGATTTTGTCCAATGCAAGGAAATATAAATTTCCTGAAGACTACATAAAATATATACTATCCAATGAGACAAGAGATTGAATGATGAAAGTATTCAGAGCTGATTTGCTTACAATGAAAGACAGAGAATTATTTTTCATAGAAGATGCTGCAATGCTTGTCAATGAAGATGGAAAAATATCTGAGATAATTGAATTCAATAAGCTTTCAGATGAATTTCTAAATGAAGTCTCAGATCTTCGTCCCTGCCTTATCATGCCAGGTTTCATTGATACACATGTGCATTATCCCCAGACAAATATGAGAGGGAGTTGGTCAGGTTCGCTACTTGAATGGCTGATGGACGTGGCATACAAGGAAGAGGGTAAATTCAGAAACGAAACTTATTCCAAATCAATAGCTTGCAGTTTTCTTGATAATCTGCTTTCAAATGGAACAACAACAGCTCTTTCTTATGGCTCTTCATTCAAAAGAGCTGATGAAATACTTCTTGAGACAGCTTATGAAAAAGGATATCCCCTGATTACCGGTATGGTATTCATGGACAGGGAAGTAGATGGAAATCTGAAAGTTGATGCACAGAAAGCTTATGATGATCACAAAACACTTTCAAGAAAATGGAGAAAGAAGGGGAGGATTGATGTTGCATTAACACCAAGATTTGCCATTTCCTGCACCGAAGAAATGCTTAATGTATGCAAGGCAATAGCAACGGATGACAATGATATCATTATCCAGACCCATTTATCAGAATCTAAAGAGGAGATAAAAAAAGTAAGGGAGCTTTTTCCTGAAAGCAGGTATTATCTAGATGTATATCTCAAATATGATCTTGTTAAGGAAAAATCCATATTTGCTCATTGCATACATTTGTCAGATTATGAATGGGAGATTCTAAGGGAAAAAGGTTCATCTATTTCTCATTGCCCGTCTTCTAATTTATTTCTTGGCAGCGGATTATTTAATTACAGGAAAGCAAGGGATTTGAAGATCAAGACAGGTATTGGAACAGATATTGGAGCAGGTACATCATTTTCCTTGCTTCATAATGCTGAGCTTGCTTATTATATACAGAAGATCCAGGGATATAATATGATGCCTGTTGATTTGTTTGCATCAATAACCTCAGGAGCGGCAGAAGTCTTGGGATTACAGGATCAAATTGGAACTCTTGAAAAAGGGAAATATGCAGATTTCGTTGTGATTGCTCCAGAGAATGATAGTAATTTTCTTGAAAGATACAAGACTGAAGAAAATATAAATGAAAAGCTCTTTCTGATTATAATGTCAGGTCAGGAGAGATTGATTAGCAGAGTCTATATTTCAGGAAATCTTGCCTATAAAAAAGGGTAACCTATTTCTTTTTTATTGCACCAAACTGGCATTGAAATTTGTTAATGCAGTCTCCGCAGGAATTGCAAAGAGTTGAATCAATATAAGCTTTGTCAATATCATGTCCTTCATATTTCTTCAGGCTGATTGCCCCCATTGGACAATTGAACATGTTTATGCATCTTGTGCAACCTGTGCATTTGTTAATATCAATATAGTACATTCCTGTTGTTCCAGTCCCAGTTCCTTTTGCAGTTCCCGTATCATTTTTGCTTTTATCACTTGAGCAGGCAAAAGGAACTGAAATAAGTGCAATTGAAATCAGGAAGTAAATAATGATGTTTTTCATTTTGTTACAACTTGAAAAAATGTAACAGCAAAAAGCAGGTTTGTCAAGTTTTATTTCTCAGCATCCATGGCACCTTTAAGTAATTCCATTATTTGCGTATATCCCTTGCGTTTTGCAATCGAATATGCAGTCTGTCCCTCGTTATTTTTCAGTTTTGCAGTTGCATTATTTTCTATAAGAAAAACTACCATGTCATAACGTCCTTTTGAAGATGCAATCATCAGTGCAGTATCACCGTTTTTTGTTTTTGCATTGACATTGACAGCTTTCAAAACCAGATTGTTTGCAATTTTTCTCCTGTTCCCATCTGCTGCATACATGAGAGCATTCCAGCCATAACCTGTTGTTTCATGGACATTTGCTCCCTTCTCAATAAGCAGATTGAATATCTCTTCATAGCCTTCTCTTGCTGAAATCATAAGCCCGGTAAGTCCTTCAGGAGTTTTAGCATCAACCTTAGCACCCTTGAAAAGACATTCATGTACTTCGCTCAGGTTGCTATCCTTTATGGCAGCAAGCAATGCATCATCAATATCGCTGTCTGCTGCAAGGACTGAAAAACTTACCATTATGATTATCATCATGAATATTTTCATTATTGTTTTCTCCTTTCCATAAGCAAGTCTAGAGCAGTAATTATATACTATATAGTCAAGTCCATAATAATTTTATCTTGCCTAAAATCCAGTAAACTGAGCTTTGTTTCCTCACTATGTGGTTATCAGAACACCTTGCAGTAACTCCCCTTCTTGCAGGAGTAATGTGGATTAGCGGAAGCTCAGGGGATCAGATAATAGCAGCTTCAGCAGCAAACATACTTGCGGATCTGGACCATATCCCTGATTATTTTGCAGGATATAGTTTAAAGAAATTCAATATAAGGCATTTCTTTGAAGTCTATTACAAGGGATCTCTTGCCAAATTCTATTTCTTCCTTCATTCATATGAAATTATTCCCTTTTTTCTTCTTGCATGGTACCTTGGATATCCAATTATTGGAGCTATAGGTTTGGGAATATTATTTCATCTGATCTGTGACCAGTTTTACAATAGTGCTAAATCAGGAACTTATTTCCTTTTTTATAGAATAAAAGTGAAATTTGATGCAAAGAAGGTTTTCAAGTAGGACAAGGAGAAATCTATGGAGTGGAAATTCGAAGGTAAATCATATAAATCCGAGGAGAAAAAGACTGGAATAGAAGTACTGGAATATTTTGGAATGGATCCTGCAAGGAATCTTTATATGGCATTATCACTGGATGGTGAAGCAGTATCTTTGCAGAGTGAATTGGAAAGAGGGGGAGAAATAAAACCTCTCACTTTTTATGATCATGACGGGAGAAGAACTTACCAGAATGGTTTGCTGTACCTTCTTGTAATGGCTGCAGAAAAGCTTTTTCCACAGATGGAGCTGCGCTTTAATCATACATTGGGTCAGGGATTATATGGAGAACCTGATGCTCCAGGTTTCATGACTAACAAGGAGCTTGATCTCCTGACAGCAGAGATTGAATCACTTGTCAAGATGGATCTAAAATTCGAACCTATTGTTCTAAGTCCAGCTGAGGCAGCAAAACTTCTTCTGGAAAGAGGTAGAACAGAAAAAGCAAGGGTGATTGCCAATGCAGATCTCCCTTCAATAACACTTTATAAACTGGCAGACAGGATAGATTATTATTATGGTCCTGTTATAATGAGGACTTCACAGATAAAAAACTTCGAACTAGTTTTGTGTCCCCCTGGATTTTATCTGAAAGCTCTGCCTCCAGACAAGAAAAAGGAATCACAAGCTTTCTTTTATCCAAGGAAATTATTCAGCGCTTTTGTTGAATATGAAGTCTGGTCAGAAATTATGGATGTAAGAACTATAGACAGTCTTAATTCAAGAATTGAGAAAGGCACCATTAGGGATGTTATCCAGATATCTGAAGCATTTCATGAAAAGAAAATTGCAAGCATAGCAGACAAGATTTATTCCAAGAAGGACAGGATAAAAATCATATTGATATCAGGTCCATCTGCATCAGGAAAGACAACATTTTCTAAAAGATTGTCTATCCAGCTTCAGGTAGTTGGTTTGCAGCCTGAAACCATATCACTGGATAGTTATTTCAGATCCAGGGAAGAGACACCAAAGGATGAAAAAGGCGAATATGATTTCGAAAGTCTTGAGGCAATAGATATTCCTCTTTTTAACAGGCATTTGCAGACAATACTTGCTGGAGAGAATGTAAGAATTCCTGAATTCGATTTCAAGCAGGGATCAGGAAAACCAGGGAGAAAAATGATAAGACTTCCCTCAAATGGAGTGCTAATAGTTGAAGGAATTCATGGTCTTAATCCAGCACTTCTTCCCGAGATAAATCCCAGACAATTATTCAGGATATATGTTTCTGCATTGACTCAGCTTAACCTGGACAGGCACAACAGGATACCTACAACTGATACGAGAAGGTTGAGAAGAACAGTCAGGGATGCATCCTTCAGGGGATATACTGCTTCTGATACACTTAGCAGGTGGCCATCAATAGCCAGGGGAGAGGAAAAGTATATTTTCCCGTTTCAGGAAGAAGCTGATGCAATGTTCAATTCAGCTCTCCCGTATGAATGGAGTCTGCTCAAATCCTTGGTGCAGCCTTTGCTTGAAGCAATAGAACCAGGAAATATTGTATATGGTGAAGCAAAGAGGCTTTTGTGTAAACTTGCGTTCATAAAACCAATTGATTCTGTTTTCATACCCCCAACTTCAATTCTGAGGGAATTTATTGGAGGAAGCAGTTTCCAGTATTAGAATAAATCCATCCTGGATGGTGGACTTGTTATAACTTATGATAAAAGGTTAGAAAGAAAATTTTACTTTTCATTTAACCACAGAAAGCCTTATTATTCATAAGATTATCAAGTATTAGAAAGATAGAAAAGCTAATACTATCTGCTATATTAATGTAAATCCTGCAAAAAATATCAGTTTGTCTTCATGATAAGTACGTTATTTCTGTTGACAGGAAAAAATTGGAATAATTAATAAACAGAAATAAAGGTATAATATTTTATTCTCTGCAAATTGGAAGTATCAAGACTTCGGGAAAAATTCTATATCTTCCATATTGATAGAAAGGAGAATATAATGAGAACACTTCTACTTATAATGATTTTACAAGTCACTTTCCTTTTTTCAGCTCCTGGTGATTTACTATGGAGATATAAATTGGATGATTTGACTGTATCATCAGCTTTTGTTGTAAACAATATAGCATATATTGGATGTGAGGATGGATATCTTTATGCAATATATGCCAATAATGGCACTTTGAAATGGAGATACAAGACAGAGGGATATGGATATACTTCTTCACCTTGTGTTTCAAATGGAATAGTATATTTCGGGACAGGAGCAGGAGAAGAATCTAATTTTTATGCCTTAAATGCAGAGAATGGAACATTTATCTGGAAATATAGAAATTATGAGAATATTAGATCAACTCCATCTGTTTACAATGGAATTGTATACTTCAATTCTGATTACATTTTTGCTCTTAATGCAGCTAATGGAGAAGAAGTCTGGAAGTATTCTTCAAATTATACATGGGGATCTCCT
>JAFGND010000091.1 GCA_016927185.1 Candidatus Coatesiibacteriota bacterium | reverse complement strand
GAGTGGGGAGACAAAAAATGGAGTAACCTTAGGCAATAATTCCATTTATTACATAGATAATGGGAATTTCATTTGCAGGGACTTTAGCGGCAATGAGAAATGGAGATATGATGGAGTTGGAAATAATTATAATCAAGCTATCTGTGCAATACAGGCAAATGGAGACATAATAGTTCCAGGCAGTCAATGGCTTTGGGGGCTTACTACAGAAGGATCTGTTAAATTCAGGATAACAATGGCAAATTTCTATTCAGTTATCACAGACAAGAACAACAATATATTTGCTTATTTTCATGGAGGTTACAATGTACATGATTTTGCATGCTACAATTCACAGGGAGATACATTATGGACAAAATCATTTACTGATCACATGCCTTATTCTGAAATGTGCCTGAATGTTAATGGTGATATTATTTTAGGAAATTTTAGCAGAATTCATTGTTATTCTACTAATACTGGTTTCTCTTCTTCAAACTCTTCTTCATGCTTGCCAGACAAGCATTTCTCAGTTTCCCCAAATCCTTTTGCTTCCCATTTATCAATTTCCTCTTCTTCCTCTGTTTCTATCTATTCCCTTACTGGTCAACTTATTATGAAACTAGACAAAGGCAAACATTCTCTTGATACAAGCAGCTGGAGAGAAGGAGTATATATTATTAAATCATCTTCTGAAACCAGAAGAATAATAAAATTAAAGTAACAACTATTTTCTTTTAGTTTGGGATAAGGGCTCATGAAACCCATGGGCTCTTATATTCTCATGGTCTACAAATCTTGCATGGTCTATAACCAGCTCTTATAGCAGCTTCCCTGCTACCTTGAGGTATATAGGTATAACCAGGACGAACTGCAATCACGTGAAAATTCTTTACAAAAAGCTGCCTGAAAAATAGCTTAATGCAGTGTTCAAACATCTATCAGCAGTTTTAGTAACCATGCTTGTTGCTGTCTCAATATCATGTGAAACAGATAGTTCAGATAATTCGTCTAATGATAGCTATCTGCCCTTGAGTTTGGGAAATAAATGGACTTATGAAAAAGCTGATACCAATTTCACTATGGAGATAAAAGACTTGATAGAAAAAGGATATGAGAATACATTCAATATATACGTTTTCAATGAAGACAGTGCATATGCAAACAAGAACGAAAGTGTGCTGCTTCTTGTCAAAGACGGGGAGAATAACTGGAAGAGAGACAGGGAATTACTGCATTATCCTCTATATTTCAAGCAAAAATGGGATTATTATATTGGCAAAAATTACTGGATTACTACAGTCTGGCAAGACGATTATAACTATGAATGCAAGGCTGGCAAATTCTTTCATTGCAAGATGTTGCATTCTACTTGCCAGACAGAAACGCTTACAAAAACAATAGAAGAGATTTATGCACCAGAAGTTGGGCTTCTCTTGAAAAGAGTTGATAATGAAAGTGATGGAAAATGGGATGAAACAATCGAGTTGCTTGAAAGCGAAATAAAATGAAGAAAATCCTTATTCTGACTACTGAAAACCTGCCTTTTTTCGAAACTCCTGTAAGAGGAGGAGGCATAAGGGCAGAGATGTTCGGGGAAGGACTTAAGGAAAACGGATTTGAAATCATTTATGGATTCTGCCATGATGAAAATGAAAAAGTTGATTATGAACATGAGAATCTGAGATTCCTGACACCTTATACAAGTTACAAGGTACTGGAAGAAATAAATCCTGATGGAATTCTTTCAATCAGCTGGTATCCACTATTGTTCTTTCATTCAGAGATTGATCTTCCAGTTGCTGTCGATTTTCATGGTGCAGTTGTTATTGAAAACAACTACAAGGGAACAGTGGATTACAGACGTGATTTCACTCTTAAAACCAAAGCTCTCTCCAAAGCTGATTTTTTCACAAGCTCTGCTCCTAGAGGAGTGGATATGTACTTTTTCCCGTATCTTTTCTCTGCTGACATAGATCCCAAATTCGCTAATATCAATTATATTCCAATGGGCTTTCCACAGCCTTTTCCATTCATAAAGCAGTGCAGCCAGAAAGAGATAAACTTCATATATGCAGGCTTCTTATGGCACTGGAAAAAATCAGAAGATTATGTAAGGACCATAGCGGAATTCTGTGATAAACAGAAAATAGGCATGGTAAGCATTTTCTCGAATGAATACAAGGAGTATGGAGGGCTTTCCGTATTTCCGCTTTCATCAAGAAATGAAGTTCTGAAGAAATATGCATGCTCTGATGTTGGCGTAAATCTCATGCACCAGGATAATGAAACAAGAAGAGGAATAACTACTGTTGCTCTTGAAATGATGTGGTCAGGACTCCCTGTAATTGCCCTTGAAAGCCTTCAGATAGCAGAATATATAAGAAAATTCGATACTGGATGGCTCATGAAATACGGTGATATGAAGACACTACTTAGAATATTGAATGAGATAAAACAGAATCCTGAAATAATAAAAAACAAGGGTGCATCAGCATCAAGATTGATAGCAGAGAAATTCTTGAGAAAAAAAGTAATAAAACCTTTATGTGATTTTTTCATATCTCCATATAAGCTGAAAAAAAGAAAATACATCTCTTACTGGCAAGCGAATATTGACATACTGGATGATGATCTAGAGACAAGAAAATCACTGATAATATCAAAACTTGATTGGATGAAAAAACTAAGCAAACGTGAAAAGGAAATTGATACCAAGATAAGAAAACTTGAAAACAGGATAACAAGTTTCGAAAGAAAATTACCGATAAGAACATTAAGGCTTGCAAAAAGAATTTCAGCTTATCTCAGAAAAAACAAATCGGACTAGAAGAAGCTAGCCCGATTTATCTATTTTTATTCCTTGTTTCCAGAAGCTTCTTTTGCTTTCAAATCTTCCTTGAGTTTATCCTTGTATACCTCTTCCTTTGCTTTCTGTTTCATTGCAGACTTCTTTATCCTTCTGTACAGAAATCTTATTACATAGAAAGCAACAACTATAAGTACTGCAAATGGAATCAAGACTCCCAGTGAAGCAATAAATCCAGCAATTGATTTCACGAGATTCTCAAGCAAGTCTCTTATTGAATCCTTCAAGATTCCAAAGAATCCTTTTTCATGCTGAACTACAACCGATGGTTCCCCTACATTCAAGGTTATTGTGCTGAAAGAAACCAGGTTGTTGAGAAGTTTTAAATGACCTTGCTGTCTTTCAATCTCAGTCTGTATCCTGTTTATCTCATGCTCAATAGTCAGCATGTCTTTTATATCCTTTGCCTTATCAAGCAGCTTTTCATAGCGTTCCTTGAGCATCTCAGCAGACTTGAGTCTTGCCTCAGTATCAAAATATTCTTCAGTAACATCCTGACCTTTAACATTCTTTTGTTTTACAGTACCAAGACCTGAAAAAATCGAAATAGCTCTGTCAAATTGAAGAGCAGGAATCTTTACAATAATTGTCCCGCTTTTCTCTTCTCTTGAACCAAGCCTTATTGTACTGTTGGCAATATATCCCCCAAGATTCTTGACTGTTTCAGAAATCTTATCCTGAACAGGATCGAATTTCTGGACTTCAATAGTCAGATCAGCTGTATAAATCAGTTTTCTCTCTACTGGAGCTTTATCTGTGGCTCCGGGCTCTATATTCCCTTTTCTCTGCATGACTGACTTGTCAACATTTTTTCCCTCTCTGGCAAGCCTTTCTTCCTGAGGTTTATTGGCTACTGATGGTGCTGGAGCTGCATCTTCATTTCTTTCAAATTCATCTGACATTACCTTGTTTTTATAAGAAGATGTTGATTGCTTCTCTGATTTTTTTGCCATGCTCCCGCATGAAAACATCAGGACAAGCGAAAATATAAGTAAATAAAGAGCGTTTTTCATCTCTCTCCTTTCCATTTATTATAAGTATCTTTGATATATTGAAAAATTCCCTATAATTTTCTGTCTCTTAAATCTGGACTATAAACAAGTCTCATGGAGAGTGAAAAAACCTTTCTGTGAAGCTTATGAGCAAGAGCAAGAACATTCTTTGATCCGGATGTACCAAAGAAGTAATTCATGTTATGCTTCTTGAAGAACTGCAACGCCTCATTGTAAAGCATGTATCTGACTTTTGAATTATGATAATCAGGATGTATAACCATTTCGAAAATAATTCCCGTGTCCTGGGGGAATAACTCTGCTCTGTCAATATATGCACTTATATATCCAACAGGCTTTTTATCCACTTTGGTAAGTATCTGCAATCCTTCTTCCTTCATTGATGCAATCTTTGTCTCTCTTTTCCTCAGGAAATCCTTGTAAGAAGGATTAAGCGGGAACTCCCAGTTCTCTGGTTCATTCTCGAAAGATAAATTAAATAGCTGCTCAACAGAAGTCTTGTAATCCCTGTTGAAAGACATATTATAAATCTCAACTTCTTCATTCAAATCTTTCAGTTCCTCTTTTATGCAATTCATGCCATCTTCAGTTGATCCTATCATGCTATATGAAAAAGGATGAAAACCTATCTCATTGAATACAGAAATCTTGTCTTTTTCATGAAGGAAAAGCTTTACCCTGATTTCCTCACCTTTCTTCGCATTGAAAAAATCGAATATATCAAGAATCTGGAACAAATAGTATTCAGGAGGCAAAGTGTGAACTGAGAAAAAAGGAATCAGTGAATAGAATTCCTCTAATGAAAACTGGGATTTGGTTTTATAAGCAATGAAATATAAATCAAGTTCATAGTTAGTTGTCTGATACCTGATATAATTATTGGTTGATTCCAGAATTTCCTGGTAAAAACTCCTTGCCTTTACTGGATTTTGAATAGCCATTCCTATTATATTCTTTGCCTTCTCTGCACGCAGTTTCTGAAGCTTGATAATCTCTTTCAAAAGCAATGACTTATTCATACATTCCTCCAATTCTTGCTTATTGTTTTATTTATAGATAACGCAATTCCTGTCAACAGGAATTAAGCAAAAGTAACCATTTTTTAAAACAATACCTACCCGCAAGTTCTTGATTGCAGCAAAAAAATTTTTAATCTCACTATAATATATTATTATAAAACGATTACTATAGCCATTTCAAAAATAATAAATCATTTAAAAATTGACACACAGCATATTTTCCTTGACTTTTTTTACTGGATTGCATTTTAATACATAAAATGAAATAGGAGGAAGAATATGAGTAAAATTCTGATTATAGGCATTCTTATTTTTTCTTTTTCATGCATATTCGCTGATGCTGGTGAACTTGTATGGAAATATTCAACAGGGGCAGGAAGCTATTCCTCTCCATCTGTCTCTGATCAATCAGATACAAGAGTATATTTTGGATCAAACAGCACATATGTATATGCCCTGAATGCCAGGACAGGAAGCTTCATCTGGAGATATAAAACTGGTGATTCAGTTTATTCATCACCATATGTTTCAGATACCTCAGACACTTTCGTATATTTTGGTTCAAATGACACATATTTCTATATCCTGACAAAGGGAAGAGGAAGACTCCAGTGGAGTTTCAAGACAAATGGTCAGATATGGTCTTCTCCAGTAGCAAAAAGCAATGCTGTTTATTTTGGAAGCAGTGATCATAGTTTTTACGCTCTCAGTACAGTCAATGGAACCAAGCTCTGGTCATATCAGACAGGCTGGGAAGTATTCACATCACCAGCTATCAATTCATCATGCGTAATTTTCGGAAGCTATGATGAATATATTTATGCACTGGAAAGAGACAGCGGATATCTCAGATGGAAAACAAAATTAGGTTATCTGATATTCTCCTCTCCTTTAATCTATGATGGCATGATTTATGTTGGTTGCGATGACGGAAATCTATATTTCCTTGATGAAGCAATCGGCTCAATCAAGATGAAATATAACGCAGGAAGCAGGATATATTCGACACCAGTTCAGGGAGGAGGCAATATTTTCTTTGGATCTGCAAATGGAGGAATTTATTCTGTAGGGGCAAAAACAGCAACTCTTAACTGGAAATACCAGACAGGCTCTGAAGTCAATTCATCAGGTTGCGTAAGTGAAGATATCCTTTATATAGGTGGTTATGATGGGTATTTATATGCAATTGATACAGTAACTGGATCACCAATCTGGACCTTCAATGCAGGAAGCCAGATATTCTCTTCTCCATCCGTTGCCAAAGGTAATGTTTATTTCTGCGCACTTGATGGATACATTTACTGCGTTAAGGCAGGAAGAGTAGGCTTCAATTCAAAAAAGATCACATCAAGATTTATACCAAAAGAAGAATTTTCTGTCAAGCCAAATCCCTTCAAAGACAGACTCACAATCACCTCACCTTCAGATGGTTATATATATAGTATAGAGGGAAGGAGACTCGGAGAAGTCAGGAAGGGAAAAAATGAGATAAATACGAAAACCTGGTTACCAGCAGTTTATATTGTCAAATGCGGAAACTTCTCACAAAAGATAATAAAAATCAAATAGTCAATTTACAGGAATCCTCATTATTCAATGAGGATTCTTTTTTAAAATTCTTTTTCAGCAGTAGAACTATCGCTTCCTGAATCTCCTCCAAGGCCTGATTCTGAAGAACCGGCATCTGATTCTATGGAAGATTCAGATGAACCAGAATCTCCAAAGAGCGATGAAGAATCATTCGAGCTGCTGTCCTCCCATGATGATGAACTATCTGAAAAAAATGAATCATCACTTGCCACTTCCTCATTGCTGCTTCTGGTTGAAGGTTTCGATGAGAAAATGATGATAACCATAATAATCACGACAAAAATTACAATTACAATGCCTGTTAACATAAAACCTCCTAATAATGATAAAGCTGCTAACATAAGTTATTTCTCTTATTTCACTTTTTTAATCATCTCTAATACTAACCATAATCCCTGACCAATATACCAAATTCCAATAAAAATTGCAACAATTCTTGCAATTTCTCTCATTTTATCCCACTTTGTAAACAATCCACCAAGTGAAAGAGGGATTATGAAAAGAGATGTTCCCAGAAAAAATCATAAAAACAGCAAGACACTGCCAATTATTCCAGAGATGTAAAATAATCTCGTGAGAGCTATAAGAAAAGCCGGACAGAAATTTATCCCTGTAAGAACACCTAATAGAAAAGGATTCATCAATCCCTTTTGCCACCTGTTTATTTCACATTTTTCATGCCTGATTCTACCCTTGATTATTGCCTGATATATAAGGAGTAATGAAAGCCCTATATATGCAATTGAAGTGAATGATGTTCTTGAAATCTCAGATATATGCTTACCGATTATGCCTGCTATAAGCCCGAAGAAAAGATATGAGACAAATCTGCCAAGTGTTATATACAGGACAATTAACAAGGATTTTGCAGCCTCATTCCTTGAACTCATTATGTAAGGGAGATAAACTGGACCGCATGTAGCGAGACAAGTCATTCCAAGGGAAATACCAAGAGTGAATCCTTCTGCCAGGAAAGCCCAATATGACAAATCTTACTTGATTTGAAAAAAATCATGAATACTTATCAAAAGATCTACCTTTTATCCTTAAATCACCGTCTCGCTTTGTTATTCCCTTCATATCAAAAAACTCAATCAATGGAAGCAAGTATTTTCGCGTAATATTGAAGAATTCTTTCAGTTCACTTAACGTTCTCGGTTTTTCATTAAGAAGTCTGATTATATCTTTCTGTGTCTTTTCGAATACTTCATCAGTAATGAAGTAGCTGGATGATATCTTGATCAGAAGATTCTTTTTAACGAGATATTTTAAGATATTGTTTATATCTGGATATTTTTCCTCAAGTTCGGAAACAAGTGGGGTTGATAATCCTCTTTCCTGAAAAATCTTCAAAACTTCATTTATTATACCTTCCTGGTTTTCATCAATTGCTGTTGTGCTTGATAGAAGCTTGATAAAGCCATCAGAAACAATATAATTCTCCTTGCGAAGATTTAATATTGCAGAGAGGATTTCCAAATCAATCTTTATTAAATCAGAAAGCTCTTTCCTCGAAATTTCAGGATTAAGTGGATTTATTTCGCTCCTTTTAGCTAGAGCTTCATTTATCAAGGAAACGGTTTCCTTGATAAATGCTGCAGAAATGTAAGCTTTTGAAGAATCTTCAAGCATTATTGTGATAATCCTGCTATCCTCTATCATTTTATCCAAGGCTTTCTGCAATTCTTCTTCAGTTATTATAAGTAAGGACCTTCTAATGTCCTTCTGTTTTATTACTCCAATATCAGACAAGTAAAGATTTATGAATTTTTCCGGATTTCGTTCAGAAAGAGAACTGAAATAATCCAGCCTGATTTTCTTCCTTAATGCTTTTGGATTGGGATCAAGAACAGTTCCACCACCTATGGTTCTCAGTGGTGAGAATAATCTTACTATAAACCTGTCTCCACCAATAGCTGCAGTCAGTTCCTCAAGCATCAGATAAGCAAGACCCTTTCCGCCAGGTGCTATCTCCTTGCTTTCAACAAGCCTCAACCTTGCTATTATCTCAGCTGTCCCGATATGTATCCTGACGCGCTGTAGATGTCTTATTGAAGCTTTTTCAGTTTTCAGGACTTTTATCTCTACTGCCATCTTTCTTGTTTCTGTCAGCCAGTTCTCACTTGAAATAATTGATCCTCTCTGGATTTTGAGTTTTCTTTCTGAAGTGAGATTCAAGGATGTCCTTTCAACAGCAGAAATCTCATCCACGCTTTTATTCCTGTGCTGAATGCCTCTCACCCTCACCTTCTGATCCCCGGGGATCAATGACAATATGTTACCTTTTCTGACTGTGCCGCTAATCAGTGTTCCGGTTATAACCTGCCCATAACCTTCCATTATGAATTCCCTGTCTATATGAAGTCTTACCTGTTTACTGAAAATCCTCTTCTTGAGGAAGGAGAGCTGGTTTTCAATTGCCTCTCTAAGCTCTTCCAGTCCCTCACCAGTCAAGCTGGATACAGGAATTACAGGCTGGTTCTCCAGACATGTACCTCTGAATCGATTTTTTATATCATCCTTTATAAGCTCTATCCATTCAGGTTCAACCAGATCAGATTTGGTAAGAGCTATAATCCCGCCTTTAATCCCCAGTAATTCTATTATATCAAGATGTTCCAGTGTCTGTGGCATTATCCCTTCATCTGCTGCTATTGTCATGAGAACCCAGTCCACCCCTGTAATTCCTGCAACCATGTTTCTTATGAATTTCTCATGACCGGGAACATCAATAATTGCAATTTCACCTATTTTTGTATTCCAGAAAGCGAATCCAATATCAATTGTAATTCCTCTTTCCTTTTCCTCGGCAAGTCTGTCAGTTTCGTATCCTGTCAATGCCTTTACAAGAGCTGTTTTCCCGTGATCTATGTGACCTGCAGTGCCAATTATTATTCCCATATATCATCAGGTCTCAGTTCAAGGTTCTGATGCACCTCTATCAGATTGAGCTGATAATTGAATTTGCCTTTCTTCTCCTGAAAATCAATATTATACAATATATCATAATACTTGTTTGGAATTATATCTATCTTGTTCTTCAATTTATAGCATGTTGCATTTACCAGAGTATTTGATTCTCTCATCCTTATCTGCATATGATGCCTGGAATTTATACTGACTGGAGCAACGACCTCCACTCCCCTTGTTAAAAAAATCGGTTTGGGATTCCCTACCCCAAAAGGTGAAAGCTGCGAAAGAAATAACAGCAAATTCTGTGAAATCTGATTGAATGATATCTCTTCATCTATTATAATGTTCTCTTCTTCCTGATCTACCACAAGTTCCTTGTTCAAAATTGAAAGAAAGGATTTCTTAAAATTCTCTATTGTATTGGTTTTCAAGGATAATCCAACTGCATATTTATGTCCTCCATAAGATATCAAATGAGGAAAGCATTCCTTCAATGCAGAATAAATATTGAAATTACCATAGCTTCTGCCGCTTCCATATGCAATATCATTCTCTATGCTTATAACAATTGCCGGTTTTCTGTACATCTCAACAAGCTTTGATGCCACAAGACCTATAACTCCTCTATGCCAGTTTTCTTGAGATACAATAAGCCCTTTGGAGGGAGTTTTCATCTTCTTTATCTGCTCTATTGCTTCTGCCAGAATATAATTCTCTATTTCTTTCCTTTTTTGATTGTCCAGATTCAATTTCTCTGCGACAAGCATTGCTTCCTCTTCATTTCTTGTAAAGAAAAGATCCAGCACGGGATAGGCATGACCAAGTCTTCCGCAAGCATTTATCCTTGGTGCCAGTATAAAGCTAATCTGCATGGTATCAAGTTTTTTATGCAGAAGTCCGGTTGAGCTAATCAAGGTCTTCAAACCAACATTTTCAAGTTTGTTAAGCCTGTTCAAGCCATATTTGACAAATATCCTGTTCTCATCTATTATAGGTACTATATCTGCAATTGTCCCAACAGCAACAAATTCAAGGAATTCATCGTCATTCAGTCCAAGCTCCATATTCCTTGCTATCCCTTGTATAAGTTTGTATACAACACCAACTCCTGCAAGTTCCCTGAAAGAATATTTGCTGTCTTTTCTTTTGGGATCTATTACGGCAAGGGCAGGAGGAAGACAGTCGTCAAGTTCATGATGATCAGTTACTATTACATCCATATTCCGGGACTTTGCATAATCTACCTCCCGATGAGCTGTAGCACCGCAGTCAACTGTAATAAGCAATGATACATTATTTTTAACAAAGTAATCAATTCCCTCTCTTGATAATCCATAACCTTCATTGAATCTGTTCGGGATATAAAACAAGGATTCAATTCCAATATTACTCAGGAACATCTTCAGTATTGTTATAGAAACAAGTCCATCAACGTCATAATCCCCAAATATCCCGACCGGTTTTCCTGTTCCTTTTTCCTGAATAATTCTTGCTACCGCTTTTTCCATATCTGGCAATATAAATGGATCATTTGTTTCATCAAGATCAGGATTCAGAAACTTCTTCACCATATCTATGTCATTCAAGCCTCTGTTTGAGAGAATTCTCGCAGCCAGTCTTGTTATCTTCAAGTCATCAGTCAATTTAAGATATGCCGGATTTTTTCTTGCAAGTTGCCATTTATTCAATTTTTCTTTTCTCCATTTCCCAGACTCCACGAAAATCAGCTGTCAGTTTTTTGGGTAGCAAAAAATAAAAAGTAGTTCCCTTTCCTACTTCTGATTCCAGCCAGATTCTTCCTCCATGAGCTTCAATTATATTCTTGGTAATGGCAAGTCCCAATCCTCCACCGCTGTTGTCAACTTCAGAAATTCCATAATATTTGTTCTTCTCTATTTTGTAGAATGGAGAAAAAACCCTTTCCTGCTCTTCCCTGGGAATACCAATGCCACTGTCTGATATAGAAATAATTACATATGCTGGATTTGGGGAAGAAACTCTTATTAAAATCTGTCCCCCATCAGGTGTATATTTAATTGCATTATTCAATATATTTACTGCTGCCTGGTGCAATCTTGCTTCATCTGCAAGAATCATTTCTATGCTTCCTTCTCTTTCATAAGAAAAACTTATATTCCTGTTTTGTAAAGTTGGTAATACAAGATTTTGTATATCATTGAAAAAGTCGTCTATCTGAATCTGTCTTGGAGATAATGAAAATTCAACTTTTCCGACTTTCGATAACGTTATTATCTCATCAGCCAGATGAAGCAAACGCTTTGTATTATCATGCATAATCTTGAGAGCATCTTTTTGTTCGTTGTTCAATTCTCCAAGCAGATTCTGTTCAAGAAGCTCAATATAACCCTGAATCAAAACAAGCGGAGTTCTCAGCTCATGAGAAGCTACTGCAACAAATTCATTTTTGAGTCTTACTTCTTCAGCAAGTATGCTTTTCACATATTTATAATCTTCTTCACTATTCCTTATGTTAATAATGGAATTCAGCCAGTAACGTATATATCTTATATAAGATCCATACTCATTTTCAGATACTTTTTCAGAGCATATAACAGCAAGAATTCCGGAAATTTCCTCCTTGTAAAGAATAGGAATCAATATATACCATTTCTTATCATCATTCATGATAGATGTTTCAGTCTTTATGTTCTGCAAATATTTTTCGGGTAATGATACTTTAGAACCAACTGATGCTTCTTCCTTGAATAAATGTGCTGTTTTTACATAAAATATAACGCCTTCTGCCTTGAATGAATCGTAAATATTTGGTAGAATGAAGTTCAACAAGGATTCTCTTGATATATAATCAATCTTGTCTAAAGTATTCTGGAAATAATCAAGATGCCTCTCCTTGTTTTTAAGGATTTGCTTCTCTCTTTTTGCAAAATAGAATTCCATGAATATCTTCAGAAATATCTCTATGTCCTTCTTGTATTCTTCAACTCTCTCTATATCAGAGGAAATCCACAGGAAAGTTTCATCAGAAGCCAATTTCTCCTTGTAAGAAAGGAAAATTCTTGATGCAATCTCAATCATGTAAAAAACACCCTCTGGTATTTTTTTAATAATGCTATATGCCGGTACGTTACTAATTTCGCTTTTATACAGGATATTTCCCGCATTATCATATATCAAGATGGAATTACCTTCAATAGAAAAACTATCGGTCAGGAATTTGTTGAAACTTATAACATATTCTTCCAGGGGCTTTTTCAACACTTCCACTATTTCATTTATATATAAGACATTGCTTGAAATCTCTCGTTTTACAATTTCCTCAGCAAAATCATCTGGAAGAGCTCGTTTTGGAATTATGAAATCATCAGGCAGATGAGATAATGCATTAAAGTCTTTGAAACTCATTTCAATAAGCTCTTTGTGAAGGAAAAGGGAATCTCTCCTTTTACCCCATATTTCCTTGAAATCGTCTGGAAGCGAATTGTATAAATTCTCGTTACATGCCTTTGCTTCATTAATAGTCTTCCATGCCAGCGTATAAAAACCAAATGTCCTTTGAATATTCACTTTTCTAAGAAGCCAGTGAAGCTCCATTAATTTATTGCCTGTTTTTGCAGAATGAGTCAATGCGCTATTTATTATTCCAAGCAGACCCTGGTAATCTTTCTCCAGAACAATCTTTGTCCTTACAAGAATTTCCAGATATTCTGAATACATGAAGGAATGTGGCAGTTTTTCAAATAAAGCTTTCAATTCTCTTATTATCTCATTAGCTACGGCTGTCTTACCTTTTGCCAGCAGATAATTTGCTTCTAACAATTTATATTGCATGAATAACAAGGGGGATACTGGAGTTTCATTTTTACTGAACCACTCATCTATTTCTTTGAAATCACCTTTCTCAATCATTATATTCTGATATGATGAATATGCCTCGAACGCTTCACTTTCCATCTGAATGCCTTTCAGCAATTCAAAGGATTTCTTGAAAAGATTCAATGCATTATCAGTAGCTCCTATGCTTTCCTGCAGAATTCCCTTTATATTATACAGAATGCCTTTTTCCTTAAGAGTTATATGCCTTGATGAAATATAGTCCTGTATTGCCTTTAGCACTTTAATAGCTCTTCTGAATTCACCCCTTCTGGAATAGATATCTGCAAGATTCTCAAGAATTATTATTCGATATCTTGGATTATGAACCTTCTTTTCCTCCCTGAGACCTCTTGAAAAATATTCTATACTTAAATTCACTTCACCAAGGCTTAGATAAGTGAAACCAAGATTATTATAAATTATCTGCAAGACCTGCCATTTTTTCTTGAATCTCAAGTATTCTTCAGCTCTGTGAAGGCAACCAAGAGCTAGTTGCATTTCTCCCAGATTATGAAACGTGTTTGATGCATTAATGTAATAAATTGCCTTTTCCAGACCTTCTTTTATGTACTTGAGAAGTGAATTTGCCTTGTTGTAATAATCCAGTGACAAGCTGTATTTACCTATATTATTATAGATTATCGCCTGATTAACTAAAGTGGCATACTGAAACTGGAATAACCTGTTTTCCTCGAAAAAAGGCAGATGCTCTTCCATCCTGCTTAGAGACAAAGCTGGATTGGAATAAAAATATACTGTTGTTATATGTCTTTTTATTAGCCCTTCATGAAAGATATTGTTTTCGAACTTTGTCAGCTGTAATGCTTCATGAAGCAGTTTTTCAGCATCCCTGGATTGACCATTCAGGAGTTTCAAATATCCATATAATTCCATTATATAAGTATCAGCAACAATCTTGTCTTTCAATAGAAGTTTGATTATTCTTTCACAGACCTTTTTCTTGCCTTCCTTCAAATAGGAATTTACTATATGAACAATATAGAAACTGCTGTTTCCTTTATCCTTTTTGTAATGACTCAAGAGCAGCTTTCTTGCCTTCCTGAAATTCTTCTGTTTTTCATATGAAAGTGCATAAAACAAGCACATTTCTGCTCTTTCAACTCCTTCAAGATCTGCCAGGCTTGCTTCAGCTATTCTATTGATGTCTTTGTCCCATTTCAGGTTATTAAGATACTTCAGCTTGATAATATAAAGAAGAATTGCTGGATATAATTTTTCGCCTCTTGCTTTTCTACTTAGGCTAATACTCAATACTTCTATCGCTTCTTCAATCTGGTAAATCTTCATTAGATTATCCAGAACGACTGATTCATTTCCCTGATAGTTTCTTGTAAATAATCTCGCGCTTATTTGAGCAAGAGAATCAATTGATTTCTCGCTTTCCATTATTCTCTTGAGATGTCGTATGAATCCTCTGTCATTTATTGATTTTACGCCTGTTCCCCCTGTTAAAAACAAGATTACATACTTTTCATCAGGTATCAACACAATATCTATATATTTTCCAGTTTGTTTGATTAATTGTTCAATTTTAGTATCCAGTATCCTTTCAAGAAGTTCCTGTTTGACAACATTCATACCCAGATTGATAAGAATGAACATTCTGGATACAACTTCAGGTAATTCTTTCAGTGATGCCTTGCTTATCCTTTTCCTGTCCGCTGCCGAGAGATTATCTTTCAATTTCATGGACAGATATAGGAATTCCCCTTTTATATCGTTCCAGCTTCTGTCTGCAAAATTGAAAAGAGATATATTTCGCTGGTCAAGCATACACATAGTTATTTCTATGAATTGTTCCAGTCTTCTAATTTTGAAATCTGAATCAAGTTTCTCTACGAACAGGATTTTATACAGGGCAGCTTCTTTGGAGCAAAAAAAACTGCATAAAATGTCATAAACTATTTCAGATGAAGAAAGGAAATTCCTGATTATTATCAATCCGCCATCTGATGATATCTTTTCAATAAATTCCTTCTGGCTATTCCTTATGAAATTGATCCTTTCATTTTCAGCTTTTTCTCTTGTATGGACATAGCTGAAATCAAGACTGGCAAGAGGATTTGTTTCACAGGAATGGTTTATTCCAAGCTGTTTCCAGTCAGCTATCGAACCATTGAAGTCAAAGAAAAGAAAGTTCTTGTCGCTTTCTGCCAGTTCCAGTTGCAACCAGCTGATCTGAGGATAAAAATCTCTTTTGAGCTCCCTCATGAAAAAGAAAGGTGATATTAATGGTATATCATCAGGATTAAATCTCAATCTGCTTATCAAGGATTTATCCCTGCTATTTTCCTTGTGGAATTTACCAGTTGAAATTATTCTCTCATGCTTTTTTCCATCATGCAGCATTGTCATCACTGGATTTATCATATCATTATCAATATCCCTGTAAAAACTGCTTCTGAACCAGAGGCTTATTTCACTGCCTATCGGAAACCTGTCCTTCAATAACTGCCAGAAATTCGAGGGAAAAGGAATCCCCAGAAACAATAGTATCCAGAGTGCGATGCACCTGTAATCAGAATGCTTTGCAGCAAGCGAATCATCAATAATCCATGTTCTGAGAAGGAATTTGTTTGATTCATGCAAAACAAATTGGCTTGGATCAAAAGGGCCTAGTGATAATCCATTGGCATGAAGAAAATCAAGGATTTCAAAAAAATCCTCTGCTATTTTTGATATCATATCATATTGCAAGGGGAAAGTAAGGAAAGTTGCCGAGCTTATTGTCTCAAAATCTTGTATGAAAAAATCTCTTGCCTCATTCGGTATATAACCAAAATCAAGTACCTTAAGCAATTTATCATTTGTCAGCCTGAAGCTCTTGTATAGGAAATCCCTTTCTCTTGAATCTCTTTTAGATTTGCTTGATACTGATACATTCAGCAATACAGATTTTTGTGGAGTTGAATTATGATCCAGTGCAATATATGAATTAAAAGCGTAACCTTTTCTCCAGATTCTCTGAACTTGATATCTTCCCTTGACTAGATTGAATAAAAATTCCATTTCAGCATGCAAAATTTAACATTAAATATGAGCATGAATTAAATATCATATTATTTTGGCAACCTAAAACTGACAGGATGTAATGAGAGCACTAAGATTATTGAAGAAAGCCTTTTTCAAGAAAACTGCATATCCGGAATATCTGACGTTTTTCATAACAAACAGATGTAACGCAAGGTGTCCTCATTGTTTCTATCATGATAACATAAACAAGCCAGTAAATGAACTCACTATCGATGAAATAGAAAAACTTGCAATTTCAATGCCGCATATATCATATCTTAATATAACCGGTGGAGAACCATTCATAAGAAGCGATATAGCAAAAATCGTCAGCTTGTTTTACAGATACGCTGAACCTGAAATAGTTATAATTCCAACAAATGGAAGTCTTGTCGAGAATATTATCAATGCTTGCAGTGAAATACTGTCAGCAAATCGCGGAATAAATCTGGAAATAGCTATAAGCCTTGATGCTTATGGGAAAGCCCATGATGACATCAAGAATTTCCCTGGTCTCTTTGAAAAAGCAAGGGAAAGTTTTTATGCATTGAAAGAACTCAAGAAGAAGTACGTTAATCTGAAAACAAGTATAGGAATGGTATTCGAGAAAAACAACCAGGATTTGCTTGAGGATTCACTACTGAAATTCATTGAATGGAAACCAGATATAATCTATTTGAATATGGTAAGGGGTAATATAAAAGATCCTTGCCTTCAGGGAGTTGATATAAATAAATATGAGAAATTATCAGAGAAGATTGAAAGGAGTTTTAAACCTCGTAATTTCATGAGTTTTGTGATTGCCTCCCTTGGTATTTACAAAAGGAAAATAATCCTGAAAACCTTGCTTGAAAACAGATATCAACTTCCATGTTACGCAGGCATTCTTAATATGGTAATATATCCAGACGGGACAGTTAATTATTGTGAGCTTCTGGAGAATTCCCTGGGAAATCTGAGAGATTTTGATATGAATTTCAAGAAACTTTACTCTCAGACTCAAAGAATGGAATTTGTTAAGCTGATAAATGAAAATAGATGTTTCTGCACACATGAATGCAATCTTTCAAGTAATATACTCTTTACTCCCAGAACCTGGTTTTCACTTGAAATCGAATTCCTGAAACTTTTATGGAATAAGATGCAGAAAAAAAAGTGACAGCTTTCCTGATATGAAAGCTGCTTTTGCTTTTCCTGAAGTCTGTTTTCATCACTTTTTTTTTAGTCCTTATTTTGCAATAAATGTTTATTAAGGCTTCTTAAACTACTTGACACAGCCTTTATGTTTTAGGGCATTGTAAACAAAAAATAGTGAGGTAAAAATGTACAGGACTGTTATATTGATATTAATAACAAGCTTCAATTTGATGTTTGCGAAAGCATTAACTATTTCATCCATTGAAACTATCCAGAATGCTCCCCTGCTATTCGAGGGAAAAATTATTGAATACAAAAAAGGTGCAGCAAGCATAATAATAGGAAAGGTAATAAGGGGAACAATCAAGGAAGGAGAAACCAAAATCATACAGGTTTACAAGAAAGGGGAAAGGGTATTCCCTTACATCACCAAGAAGGATGTAACTTATCTGTTTGCGACTAACAAGGATAATGAGATAATCCTGCTTGCCAACCTGGATACATCGGATTACAAATTTTTCAGCTTTTATGATTATGATAAGGTAATAGTTTCACCACAAGTTCTTACAAAAAAGAGGGTTATAACAGGAAGTGATGAACCTGATGAAAAACCAGATGAGAAAGTATCATGGATTGGGCTTTTCAAAGGAAAGGCAACTTTTGGAGAACAGGGCAAGGAATATTCATTTCCTCTTGAAATAAGTATAGAATTCAAGAAAAATTCTTATGGAGGAACATACAAGTTTACCTTGCCAAGACAAGAGGAAACCGAGAACAAGTTTGAAGAACTCAAGATAAAGAAGGATGATATATCAGGTTCAATGAAATTCAGGAATACATATAATTTCAAGGGAACAAAAAAGGGGAAAGAAATAAGCGGAAAATTCCTCAACAAGGCAAAAAAAGTTAGCGGTGAATTCAAACTTGTTTACAGCAAGGAAGAACCGAATGATGGAGAAGACGAGGAAAAGGAAGAGAAGGAAGAAGAAGAAAAAGACTCTGACGATACTGATGAATGATTACTTTCTTGACAAGACTATCTTACATCAGGGAAAGGAAATGAAATGTCAGGTAAATATTTTTATATAATGCTTCTTGCTTTCGGTTCAATATTTGCACTTCAGGATAATCTTGATGTAAGTTATGGTCTCATGCTTTCTCCTCTTGATTTCATAAGCAGGAATTATGCTACAGGATATGAAGCAACAACGGCAGGCATGAGAAAAGATAATGCACGGGAATTCCTTGATTTATGCAAGAAGAAAGGATATAATTGCATAATACTTGATATGATGTCTGATGATGGAAGACCTTTGTTTCATTCGTCAATTCTATCCAAACTCAACTACCTGTCATCCTGGGATTATTACATATGTGGTGCAGGAGTAGCCAAAGAGAAAGGATTTACCGTAATTGGTAATCTGGGACTGCTTCAATACAAGACAGAATCCGAAATTGGTAATGATCCGATAGCAGGATTACCTTTAAACAAAAGCAATCTAACAATGATTTTAAACGAATCATCCCTGAAAAGTGATATATACAATTTTGCAATATCCAATTTATCTGAAGAATATTACACTGATATAAGAAAGATGATTCTTACGCAGAAAGGAATGCTTGTTTCCTCTGTAGTATATTCTTCTGCTGACAGATTCATAACTGAGGATTTCGCATCATATCCTGAAAGTGCTGAAGATTTCATAAGAGCTTATCCATTCTCAGATATGGCAGAGGGGAATGTCATTTCAGCATGGGCAAAAGGTAATGAAAAGCCTGTCTGGGTAAATACCTCGCCTTATGGAAGAACTGGCTACGGCTTTTCATCAGTAGCCATGATTAATACGTGGATTTACAGAAAAATTGCCAATAACGCAAGAGGATTTTTCGTCAAACCTGGCTGGGTCTCTACAGATAAGGAATGGAAGGAACTTGTCAAATTCAAACCTTCATCTGCAAAAGCAATAATGGACAAGTTTCCATATTCTAAAGATGAAAGAGCTATTGCCAACATAGTGGATCTGACATCCCGCAAGAACAGGATAGAAGGAACTTATGCCTTGCAGTTTGCTTCAAGTGCTCTGGATGCAGCAGGATATAAACCAATTCTCAGCAATGAACCGGTACAGAAATCTGAAATCCTGTATTTGATACTTCCTAATGACAGTGCACAGGGAAACAAGAGCAAACTGCCGGACTGGCTTGAAAGCAGTCTGAAATCAGGTAAAAAAATTATCCTGCATTTCACTGGAAATCCGGGGAAAGATAAATCCTGGGATGCAATTTATGAAATAACAGGAAAGAATAATTCAAGTGCAGAATCATTGTCATCATCCAGATGGTCACACAAATCACTGAACAAGGCATGGACATGGAAACAAGGACCTCTCAGGATTAATTTAGATGACTGGAAGAAAATCATAGATGAAAATGACTGTCCAGTTATTGCCGTAAAAGATAACTTCATAATAATAAACCACCCGGTTCCACATTTGAGTTTACAGTATTACCTTTTCATATCACTTCAGAAGAAAGTAATAGACAAACCAGCAACCTTGTTCATATCTTATAATGACAGGATAGCAGTTTTCAATCCGATAGATTACCAGAAGGTGGAACTTACCCTCCCCAGGAAACTTGGTAATTGTGTTGTATTCAAGAGAGACAGGGAAGGAAAAACAAGCTCAACTGAGAAATCCTCTCTGGTTTCCATTACTCTGGAGATGGACAGACATGACCTGATAGTCATTTCGGAGAAAAAATAAGGAGAAATAATGCCCGTATATCACCTTGATCTCTCACAGGATCAGCTGGAAGGTTCAACTATAGCATTATTGCCTGGAGATCCAGGAAGAGTAAAACCAATAGCAGAGGAAATTGACCAGAATTCCAGGGAACTGGCATATAACAGAGAATATCATTCCTATCTGTCATTCATAGAAAACACTCCAGTAATAACTTGCTCTACAGGGATAGGTGGACCTTCTACATCAATTGCAATCGAGGAACTTGCTGAACTAGGTATAAAAAAATTCATTAGGATAGGAACTTCCGGCTCCATACAGGAAGATATCAGTGTGGGTACAATAGTTATTACCAATGGAGCAGTCAGGCTGGATGGTGCTTCTGATCACTTTGCCCCGATGACTTATCCTGCAGTTTCTGATCCTTCTATTCTTTTTCACTTGATAAAAAGTGCAAAAAAACTTGGATATCCTTACAGGGTAGGTATCACTGCCTCTTCTGCAACTTTTTATCAGGGTCAGGAAAGATATGACAGTTTCTCTGCTTATGTACCCAGGCATTTAAGAGGAAGCTTAGAGGAATGGCAGAAACTTAATGTCTTGAATTATGAAATGGAAGCAGCGACAATGTTTGTACTATGCAGCACAATGGGACTTTCAGCAGGATGCGTTTGTGGTATAATCGCAGCAAGAGCCAAAAGCGAGCATGTTGCGATGGATTTGAAGGCAGAAACAGTAAAAAGGACAATAGAAGTTGCAGTTAATGCGATAAAAAGTTTGATAGATGAAGATATGTGACAAAATTACTGATTCTTTTATTCATATTTTCCATATATATACTTTCAGGCTGCTCCAAAAAAGAAATTGAGCAGAAAAAGGTAATCCCTGCAACCTCGAAAAAAGATGAATTAGGGGAATTTCTTGGCAGGGAAGCTGTGTTCTTTTATCCCTTTGCACCTGTAAATACCATTCTGCCTCTCGACAAATATATCTTGATCGGTTCAACTGGAGGAGTTTACAAATATGATTCAAAATCGATTAAGAGAATTAAATCGCCTCCAGATGCAGTTACCTGTTTATTTTGCAGCAAGGGGAAGGTTCTTATCGGAACTGAAAACTCAGGCTTGTTTGAACTTATTGATGAAAGAATTTTAAAACGCAATGCAGATTTTCCTTCAGGTCATGTAAGTGCAATACTAGCATCTTCAAACGGAAACCTGTTTGTTGGATATGATGGTCTTGGTATTTATGTAAAAAATGATGGAAAGATACAGAATTTTTCCATAAAAGACAGAATCTGTGATGCGAGCATTACATGTATAAAGGATTATTGGGGTAAAATCATTGCTGGAACAAGATATCAGGGCTTATGGAAATGGGAAAACAAAAATTTTTCAAGATTTGGTATATTTCCTTACTCCAGGATAAATGCATTGTATGCAAATGGGCAATATCTTACGGTTTGCGATGAGAATGGAATATATTCACTTGATAATGATGGGAAGCTTTATAAATGGATTTACAAGGCAAAAAATGAGGTTATAACATGCTATTACTACCCTTTCATAGGTACAGACAGGGGATTCCTCAATGACAGGAATGATTTCGGCTATATAAATGAAATCTGTTACTGGAAGGGAAAGCTTTATGCTGCTTCAGACAAGGGTTTTCTCAGGCAGAAATCATCATCATGGGCTTTTTTGGAAAATGAAAATGCAATCATGGACAGATCTATTTCTTCCATATCTTGCCTACATAATAAGCTGATTGTGAGTCATTTGAAGGGCATTAGCTATATAGATAATTCCATAGTGTTTAATATTGAAGACAAGGACAAGCATAAAATTGAATACTGTACAGTATGCTCACAGGATGAAGACGGAACAAGTTTCATAGGATTTCTGAGAAACGGCTGGGCTTACGGAAAAAAGAACAATCTTGGATTCATAAGCGAATGCAGGCTTGATGAATTCCCCCCTTCTGCACAATCCATAAGGAAATTCGACAACAAATATTATCTTGTGGACAGGGAGAATATCTATGAATATGAAAATGGCTCTATGAAATGCATTCTGAAAAGCGATGTTCCTCTTACTGATATGGCTGTTGTCAACAAAAGGATATTAGTGGGAACTTACGGATATGGCTTGTGTGAACTTCTTTCAGATGGCAATCTTTCATATTCCATTCATCCAGCGAATAAAATACGAAAGGCATTATATATAAAATCCCTCTTTGTGGATAACTTGAGGAAACTCTGGATCTCTTCATGGAAGAATGGTTTGTATTCTTTAGAAAGTGATGTTCCTATAAAGGGTAATATTTCTGTTACCAGCATTGCACAATCACGTGATGGATCAATGTGGTTTGGAACTTTCAATGAAGGAATTTTCTGCTACAAGAATGATAAATGGGTTCAATTCAAGAATGATCTTGTTTCAAATCAGATAAGCAGTGTCGTATTCCTTGAAAATGGCAGTTTTGCTTATTCTACCTACAGGCATGGATTAGCTATTTACTATATAAAGAAATAATTATAGGCAAAAAAATCAAAAAGACTTGACATTAGTTTAAAACTTATATTTTCAATCCGAATGTATTTTACAAGGGCAGCTGAATTTTAGGAGGGGGATATGCTTTTCTCAAATACTCCAGACAAGGCATTAAAGAAGGCAAGGGAGTTCTCAGATAAGGGAAGAATAGACAAGGCTATAGAGAGACTTGACAAAGCAACCCTGGAATTTCCAAAAAGCTTTGAAATTCTATGGGAGCTTGTATTGCTTTACAGGAAAGTGGAGAACATTGAAGAAATAAACAAGCAGCTTAAAAAAGTTTTACAAGTCTTTCCAGAAAAGAAAGATGTAGTTCTGAAGTTTCTTGAAGATAATTTCTTTGAGTTACCATTTAACAAGGAAATGGCATCACTTCTTGCACAATTATATCTTGCAACTCGTGATCTCGCTGCCACAAATAACGTATTGAAGAGATTTCCTGAAAGATCGCTGGATGAAGAGATTTCTGAACAGACAAAGAAAATGGAGCAGATGGAAGGTAGTTTCAAGGACTCTCACATGCCATATTCATATAAATTCATTTCATTGCTCTATTACCTGGCTCTTCTTAACAAGAAGGCAGGACATGATGATGAGTATATGGAACTGCTGACAAGAATAGGCAAGATTTCCAACGAGGAAGTGGATCATATCATTAGTGAGCTGAAAAGAAGCCTTTATGCTGATAAACAGAATATAAATTATAGACTTGCTCTTGCAAAGATACATCTCTCGCTGAAAATGCCTAAAGACGCTATAGAAGAAATGATGGTTATACTTCAAATAAAACCACAGTTTGGCAAGACATTGCTTGAACTACTGGAAGCATCTCTTGAGGAGACCAGGGATGACCCAAATCTTCTTCTTGGTTACGGACAAATAGCTATGATGGCTGGAAGACCTGATATAGCCATGCCTACTCTCAAAAATCTTGTTCAAACTCAACCTCATATAGGTCCTCAGGTTGTAGAGAAATTCAGACTTAGACTGAGAAGTGATCCACAAAATCCTACCTATAGACTTGCACTTGCAGAGATCTACATTCATATGGGTCAGGCGACAAATGCCATTCAGGAGATAGAAATTGCCCATAATCAGGCTCCTGATCAGAATGACAAGTTAATACCTGTTCTTAATGAATTGCTGAAACTGGATCCTGAAAACAGCTCTGCAATGTTCATGCTTGCAGATGCATATTTGAATTCAGGGAAAACCCAGGAAAGTGTCAAGTTATTTATTCAGTCAATTCAGAGAGACCCATCACAGGAAGAAGCAATAGTCTCCAAACTCACTTATTTGCTTGAGGTTCAACCGGAGAATTTCCCCATAAGGCTTGCTTTATCTCAGCTATATGTAAGTTTAGAGCAAACAGAGCTTGCCCAGCACTTGTTAAGTGAAATTCCTTCCAAGGTACCACAGGCATTTCTTCAGGAGCTTATTATCATATATCAGAATATAGTCAAAACAGGGACTTCAAGCAGAAGCATCATGGTAAATCTTGCCCAGTTATTACTGAATAATGAGCAATACCAGGAATTGCCTCCTGTTTTGCTTGCAATGGACAGGAAATTCCCTGATGAAATACCGACTTTCTTGAGACAAGTAGTGCAGATAATTCCTCAAAAACCACAAATTATGTCTTCATTCAGACCATTTTTGGAAAAATACTACGAGAAGAACACAGGTAATGAAGTTGTACAGTCGCTTTTATTACAGGATTATTCTGAGCAAAGAGATTATGAAAAAATTGTAAATTTCATAGAAGCACTTTCACTTCAAAGCACAGGTGTTCCAGAAAGTATCTTCATATTCCTTGATGATCTCATACTTCAAAAGGGTATTGATAACACACCATTAAGGCTTATGTGGGTAAGGCTTGCAATTGACAGAAGTCAGATAGAAAAAGTATTGAACCTGTACAAAAAACTTGAAAAAGAGACTCCAGGATATTTCGAATTGGCAAAGGAAATACTGAATCTTGTGCTTCACAAAGATCCAGCAAATGAAGAAGCCCAGATATCTCTTCTCAAGCTATATTTCCAGAATGAGATTTACGAAGTCTGCATAGACACAGGTCTTAATATACTTTCAAGGAAAGAGATACCTGAAGTCAGATCTTTTGTTGCATTATGTGAAGCGAAAGAAGGTAAATGGGATAAATCACTGGCTTCCATCAAGTTGCTTCCTGAATCTTTCACTGGAGATAAAATCAAGATCCTTGAGGAAATTGAAAAGAAAAATCCGAACCAGATAGATGTGGTAATAGAACTTGCCAAATCCATGGCTTCTGCAAATCAGCTTGATAACAGCGTGGAAAAGCTTCTAGCATTCATAGATTTGCAGCCAGTTAGTGCTCCAATGCTGAAGGAATTCGCTGATTCACTGTTTGCAAATAACCCTCATAATGGAAGACTGAATTTCCTGAAGGGTAAGTTCTTCATGCTTGAAAACAAAACCAAGGAAGCAATAGAATATCTGCAGAAAGCTATAGATCTTGAAACATCATTAAGTCCAAGGGTTCTGCCGCTTCTCATTAACATGTCACAGAACATAAAAGGGGATCATCAAATCCAGCTTAACATGGCAATGCTTCATATCAGGGACAAGGATTATGACAAGGCAGTTACAGCATTACGCGAGGCATTCAGGATATCTCCACAGATTGTAAATCAGGTGATGCAGAAACTCATGGAGATAATTGATAATGTTCCTGATAATATTCCTGCCAATTATCTTTTATATGATCTGTCTCTTGCAATGGATCAACCTGACACAGCTGTCCAGGCTCTCGAGAAGATCTCTAAAAAGGACCTGAGTGAAGAAGGAAAGACCATTTTCAAGAGCTTCGTTGAACTGGAGAAAAGATTCAAGGATAATAAAATAATCCTGAGAGCTTTCATCAAACTATTGCTGGCGCTTTCAAGATGGGATGATGCCATAGAGAAGATCAAGAACTTGCTTATTATGGACAGCAATGAAGTCCTTAATTTCAGGAAGGAAATTTTCGATTTGCAGAGTTTCATGACTTCATATGTACCGAATCTTGCTTTCTGTAAATTCATACTCGCTTTCAAGGAAAGAAATTACAGTGAAATAGCAGCACTCAGCGTTCCTCTTTACGAAGAAAACGAATTCAAGGATATAGTATATGAAAAATTGATAGAGCTTTATAAAACAGATACCAAATTCAATTTGAATCTCGTTATTTCTATCGCAAAACTGGATATTAGAAGAGAGCAGTTCAAGCAAGCAGAGGAAATACTTCTGGATGCCTTGAAGAACATAAAGGGAGACGAGGAAAACGAAAAGAAAGTCAAGATTGAACTTGTTTCTCTCTATAGATCGACAAACAGGAACAAGGAAGCTCTTGAACTTCTACCCGATCTTGAGGAAAGCGATCCTCAGGTATACAAGAGTATTTATCAGAGTGTTACTGATGGAATGAAAGCCAAAGTGCTTGAAATGAAGGAAAAACTTGCAAAAGAAACAGGACAGCAATCATATGATATAAGGATTGAACTGGCAAAGACACTTCTTGTACTTAACAGACCAAAGGAAGCCTTGAATTATCTTCAGACTTCTGGCTGGCATTTCGATAAACAGAAGGAAAGGCTTCTCTATTCAGCTCAAGCTTATATCAGGATGGGAGATCATCTTGAGGCAGTATCTCTTCTCAGAAGCTTCTATCCTAAAGAACAGAATCTGGATCCTGTGCTGGAATCTGACAAACCTCTTCTGAAGACATTGATGCAAGCATATATTGGAATGGGTAATCTTTCTGCTGCTGTTGCCCTTATAAATCACATGATTTTAAGGACAAAATCGCAGGAACAGGAAATCCTGAAGAAGCAAAGAAAGGTACTGCTGGAGCAAATAGAAGCACAAAAAATGAGAAAGGGAATTGCACTATTAATTAAGTAAGAGGTCTTCTTGTCCCTTGTAAAAATACTGCATGGTGGGTTAGATATCATACTGAAACCAATCTACCCACCATTTTGCTTGTTATGCGATGAAAACACCATAAAATTTCCCTCTCTTGTTTGCAGTGACTGCATAAATAATATACCATCTTTTGAGCCTCCCCTTTGCAGCATATGCGGCTTGCCTCTTGAAGGAAATGAATTTTGCTTGCATTGTGAAAAGCAAACAGAAATATTTTCAAGAATATCCAGTTACGGACCTTATAATTCATCACTTGGTGAACTGATAAGACTCTTTAAATTCAACTCCAGGACTTTCCTCTTGAATGTACTGGGAGAATGCATTTACAAATCCTTTAAACGGGATCTTGAAGGCATGGAGCATGATGCAATAATCCCTGTTCCACTTCATCTGTTCAGATACCTGTCTCGCGGATTCAATCAATCAGCACTCTTGAGTAAATATCTGTCTGAGAGAAGTGGTATACCTGTTGCAGAAAACTGGCTTTTGAGGATCAAAAACACCAGGCAGCAATCTCTTCTTAATGCTGAAGAAAGAAAGCACAATCTAAAGAATGCTTTCAAAATAAAGAAGAAGAGAACTGACTTGAAAAAAGTCATTCTTGTTGATGATGTTTATACTACCGGTTCAACCGCTAGAGCATGCTCAGAAGAGCTTTACAAAGAGGAGGTTGAAGAAATAACAATTCTTACTGTGGCAAGAACTTACCGTGATACTTCAGCTTAATCCTTCAAGATATTCAAGATGGTTTTCATAACTTCAGATGGATTGAAAGCATCCAGACAGTTATGATATTTGCACTTGCTGCTGCATTTTCCAGAAGGGCAGACAATATCTGGCACAAGAAAGTGACTCCTGCTTGCATCAAAAGGTCCCCATCGCTTGCTGCTGCATGAAAGAAATGGAGGGAAAAAGGTCAATGTTCTTGTTCCCATCGTACTTGCAACATGCATCACTCCTGTACTTCCACTTATGAAAAGGTCCAGAAAAGTGCACAAGGCAGCAAACTGGAAAAATGTTGTCTTTCCAAACAAAGAGATTATTTTACTATTCCTTATTTTTCCCTTGAAAAGCTTCTCCTCTTCTGATGTGCCAGTCAGTATTACATTCATTCCCTCACCAGCAAGAGTTTCTGCAAGAGAGAAATAATTATCTTCCGACCAGTTGAGAGCAGAACCCTTGCTTCCTGCGTGTATTCCTATTGTCTTTTTCCCGTCTTGCCTGCCATTAATTAAATATTCTGCCTGCTTATATTCAGAATCATCAGGATAAAGCTTTATTGGCTCTTTCAAAGGTTTTAGATCAATTGCTTCAAGCATATTCAGATTATGCTGCCATTCAGGGATATCACTGTTTCTTCTTGATACGTTTATCCTGTCGGTAAACAACATGCTGTATAACCTTCTTGCAGTACCAATCCTCCTCTTTATTCCAATCTGCCATATATATCTTGCAAGCTTGATTTCAGGATGCACTATTATTGCTTCATCATAGCCAATCTCTCTTATTTCATTGTCTGTCTTGGAGCAAGCTGGATATAAATGTATATGAGATACAAAAGGCTGTCTTTCGAATACAGGAAGTCCTGTTCTGCTGCAAAGTATGCCTAGCTCATAATCAGGTTTCTGTTTTTTTATCGAATAAAACATCGGCAGGGTAAGCAAGCAATCTCCAAGGCTGTCAGTTCTCACAACCAGTATTTTTCTTGTTTCAGGCACCTTTTTTCCTTCCTATCAAGAACCACTGGGGGGTAATCAGAGACAAGAGAGGTTTTGCTAGCCTTTCAGGAATTAAAGAAAGCAGTCTTCCTGTAAGTTTCCACCACTTTTTTTCAAGAATGCCATGGTTTTCCATTAATACTTTGTAAGTAATATCCTCCCATTCTAATCCTTCTTGAAACACAGTATTATAAAGCTGCCATGGAAAAGGGAAATTTATGTTATCGTAATTCTGCCCCTTAATAAACAGTGAAAGGTAAAAATTGGCAATCTTCTTGGGCAGGATTGACAGAAACGGGAGTTTGAAATGCGGTTCTATTATCCATGCCCTGTTACCCAGTGTCAAATAGATTATTCCGTTCTTGCTTAATGATCCTGCAATTTCATTCATGGCTGTTTTCTGGTCACCAATATGCTCCCATACATGATTGATTATGAACATGTCCACTGAATTGCTTTTCAATGGCAAGTTCAATATATCACCCGCTATTGATGTAACTTGATTGCAAGTTTCTCTGAGAAGTCCTATGTCCCTGTCAAGTACAATAACTTCCTTGTTCCATTTTTCAGATAATTCCCTGGCAATCAAGCCGGTTCCCCCACCAATATCCACTATCACTTCACTGTCTTGCTGGAATGATCTTAATATCTGTTCAATGAACCTTGCTTTTTTTTGCCTGCTTTGCTTGTATTTCTCGAAATCAAGGCTTTCGAAGTATTTATTATCGCATTCAATCATTGATTTGCGATTTTGATTTTATTTATCTTTTGTCAATTGAATAATATCAAATCAATTTATTATCTTTTCAAATGAATACATGATTTTAGTGATTTACCTTCACTACCCTCTTGCATTCATTCACTGACTTCACTATATAAACTCCCTCTCTCCAGTTGCTTGTATCAAGAGAGTGCTTGCCTTTATCTATTTTCAATATCAGCTGACCAGTAAGGGAATAAATTGCTCCTGATGATGGCAGAGAAATTAATAAGCGGGAGGAGAAGGGGTTGGGAGAAACTGAGAAGGATTTGGCTGGCAGTCTAGAAGCAAATTTATTATCCTTGAAACCTACTCTCTTTATTGTAAATGTGCTGTCACTTGTATCAGTTATATTGCCCTTTGTGTCATCTATTCTTACAAGACAGTTGTCTGAAGGAGTATCCGGTATATTCCATGAGTATTTTCCAGTTTCAGCTGGCATTTTCACAATCTCAGTCCATAAAGATCCTCCATCTGATGTATATTTTACTGAAACTGTATCAACATTTTCTGATGTCCATGTTATATCATGAACAGAACCGACATCCCATTCTTCCCCCCCATTGGGAGAAGTCACTTCTATGAAAACAGTATCTTTCACTTCAATTGCATAAAGATAACTGTCATTACTTCCAACATAAGCAACTCCATTTGAGATGCAAGGAGAGGAATTAATAATATTCTCTGTTTGATATTTCCAGTCAAGAGTCCCTGATGAGCAATTTATTGCATACAGATGACTGTCATTACTACCGACATAGACAATTCCTCCCGAGACACAAGGAGATGATTCAACATTATTTTCAGTCAAAAACCTCCATTTAAGGGATCCATCTGAAGCTCCTGTTGAATACAGGTAATAATCGCCGCTTCCAGCATAAATAGTCCCGCTAGAAGCACAGGGAGATGAATGAACATAATTACCTGTCGCATACTTCCATTTAAGAGATCCGTCTGAAGTTTCTATTGCATAAATATTGTTATCATAACTCCCTGCATATACAGCTCCATTATAAACATGGGGGGAGGAATATACTATCCCAGCTGTTTGATATCTCCATTTGAGAGTGCAATCTGAGATGTTTATTGCATAAAGATAATTATCCCGGCTCCCGACATAAACAACGCCATCTGAAATGCAGGGAGATGAGATGACTTCACCATCAGTCTTGAACCTCCATTTAAGAGTCCCGTCACTGCAATTCACTGCATAAAGATAACTATCATCACTTCCGACATAGACAACTCCTTCAGATGTGCAGGGAGAAGAGTTGACAAAAGAACCTGTCTGATATCTCCATTTGAGAGTTCCATCAGGGCAGTTTATTGCATAAAGATAGCTGTCTTCACTTCCTATATAGACAACCCCATCTGAGACACAAGGGGAGGAATAAACATAATAAGCAACTTGATATCTCCATTTGAGAGTTCCATCTGAACAATTTATTGCATAAAGATAAAAATCATCACTTCCAGTATAAACAACTCCATTTGAAACGCATGGGGAAGAATAGTTGATACGCGCATCAGTCCTGTATCTCCATATCAAATCCCCTGGGGCTGAAAAAATCAGGTTAGAAAAAGACAATAAAACCATAAATACTACAAATGTTTTCATTTCAACATCCCTTTCTGTTCACTCTACTTCATCACCACAATCTTCTTAACATCACTTCTCTCATGATTTGCAATAAGTTCTATTATATATACTCCATGAGAGAGGTTCAGTCTGTTATTTATTCCTGTTATGTATCTGCCTTGCTTCCTGTTACCTTCAAAGATCTTTCCAATATATCTTCCTGTAATATCATAACAGTTCAGCTCTACCTGAGAATCATTTGACAGTTCATACTTTATATATGAGCTGGTTCTGTCTAGTACAGGATTTGGATAAATGCTAAGTATCCTGCTTTTCTTTGGGGGAATTATGGAAACTGCTGTCCTGTTATCAGAAAATCCTGTCTCCCAGTCCCAGGACATGAGAAGACCACCTGCTCCTGATATTATTATCTGACTTCCAACTCCATTATTCAATCTCATCTTTGGATAGTTATCATGGAATAATGCTTCCTTTGACCAGGTTCCTCCTCCATCCTGTGTATGATAGAACCATAACTTGCTGTCATGTCTGCATATTGCTGCTCCATGAAGTGAGTCCTTGAATAATATGGAATCAAATGGAAGCCCTTTCAATGGAAGCATTGTCCAGCTCTTGCCTCCATCAAAGCTTTTTAATAGATTATCATAAGCTATGAATAGAGTGTCTGGTGTCAATGCAAAGAAAGCATTGAAACTGCTTATCTGTTCAGGGAATGGAAAATCACTCCATGAATGTCCATAATCCGTGCTTTTTCCAATGCTTACCCCCAGCTCATCCAAAACATAAGCAGTTCCATTTTCAAAAAAGAATATGTCCTTTGGATAGCTAAGCTTTGCAGGTCTTTCTACTTCTGTCCATGTTCTTCCTGAATCAGAAGTATAGGAGAGATGAGATGCAGAAGGTCTGTTTTCATATCCACATGAGAGTATTCCCCTGTTATCATCTATGAATTCCAGACCCCAGAGATGGCAGCGATCCTTCCATTGTGTCTGATATTCTTCCCAGCTATTTCCAGAATCAGTTGAACGGATAATAGCTGAAGAAGCAGATGGGAAATTCATTGCTCCAATCCAAATATTATCATTATTTCCTTCAAAAGAATCTATTAAAGAATAATTTGATGTACATTTTACTGTTTCCCAGTTGTATCCCTTATCTGTGCTTATATAGTAACTATATGAACCAATATCCATTTTATAGGTTGATAATTTATTATTTCTGAAAACTTTTACTGTTGGACTATAAGATGAATTATTGAATGAAATCCCTTTTCTTTTCCTTTGCCAATGAATTCCATCTTTGGTTATATAAGCACAAGAAGGACTTATTTGAATAACACTATCTTCAAAGACAAAAAGTGTACTTCCAAAACCTCTTTCCAATTGGGTTCCTTCCCAGTTATGCCCACCATCTATAGTATGATATACAAAGATTTCTTCATTCTCATTCAAAGCAGTAAACCAGGCTTCTTTCTTATTCCTCATAACTAAATTATTAGGAGAATTAATATCAGGTATAGATGTAAGATAATTCCATTGATATCCACCATCACTGGTTTCATAGATTTTTCTTGAAGCTATGCTAATAAACAATCCATTATTCTCATCTATGAATTGAAAATCCCAACCTGTTTCAGGAAGAGGTAATCTCATCCATGTTTCTCCTCCATCTGTAGTTGATACTAAAGTATCTTGTGAAGCATATCCAAAGTTTGTATCTATAAACCATCCTTTTTCTGCATTTATAAACTGGAGATCAAGAAAAGTGACATTTTGCTGTAAATGATAGACTTGTTTCCATGATCTTCCTGAATCTGTTGTTTTTGCCACATCATATTGAGTATATGAAAAACCTAGCTGATTGTCTATGAAAAAAAAGCGAGGATTTATTGCTGGAGATCTCCATGTTTTCCCTCTTTCAAAAGTATATGCTTTTTCCCATTGACTATTCAGATTATTAGTTCTTAAAATAAAAGATGAATTAATAGAAGCACCTGTCAAATAGCCAGTTTCCAAATTGATAATTCCATACAGATTAGTATTTTCGTATGGATTAATATTCAAGGGAATGAATTCCCATGATGAGCCTGCATTTGTACTATAAATAATTCCAATATTTTCTGCATTACACCAATATTTAAAATACCTGTCTATGCTAACATGATTGTTATCAGTACCTAAATAGTCAGGATAAATGGTATTCAATATTGAGAATAAAATAAGGATAAACATTATTACCTCCAAAATGGTACAAAGAATAATCTTTGTACCATTCATTTTAAATATTAGTCATCTTGTTTTTCTGGAGATGGATCAGTTAATACTATATCTCGATGAACATCATTTGGATTTTCTGGATCCCATTCATATTCAGAACTTTCTCCATAAACATAAACCCAGACATCACCTTGTTTCCACGACTTAAATGCAATATTTTTATAGTGATCACCTTCTGGAAGACCACCTACACCAGCAATCATTATTGAATAATAATTACTTGGCATTCCCATAGTAGTACCTGTATAATTGTAGAAGGAATAGTAATATCCATCCACCCAAACTCTAACATAAGGACTGTACTCCGACGGAGTAACGTATCCATAGACGCATCAGCCAGGATTACCTAGTCTGTCTGCATTTGGAATGTTTGAATTCTTTGTTTTACTGACTGAAGTGGTTTGTTCTGGATTTGTTGACATATCATTCTGACATCCAATTGATATAATAGCTAGTGCTATCACTATTACTATTGTTGCTTTCATTATTTCCTCCTGTGTTAAAAATCAAAAACAATTTTGTCAAGGCAAATCAAGGAGGTGATCTTTCCTTTTTTGATTTTGAAAAAAGTATAGAAATCAAGACCTTCATGATTTCCCCCGATTCTATCTTATTATCTTATTTATTGTTATTGAAATTGCATATCAAGCTTATGATTCTTTGTCAAGGATTTTCAAAAAACTAATAAAGGATATATTTATATAACTCTCCCTTCAAAAAAATTATAAGCAAATCTTGAGCAAAGACAGTTATAATAAGCATCTCTTTTCAATATGAAAACAGGGAATTAT
>JAFGND010000090.1 GCA_016927185.1 Candidatus Coatesiibacteriota bacterium | reverse complement strand
GGAAAGCCCCTGTTTCCATAACCAGGGAGTCTGTCTTGAAAGAGGCAGATTTCCCTGAAATGGAAGAGAAAAATACTATCTGATTTTCACAACTCTCTTGCAATCCTTCCCGCTCTTCACTATATAAACACCCTCTCTCCATTTGCTTGTATCAAGAGAATGCTTGCCTTTGTCCAGTTTCATTATCAGCTGACCAGTCAGGGAATAGACTGCTCCAGATGATGGCAGGGAAATAGACAATCGGGATGAGAATGGGTTGGGAGAAATGGAGAAGGAGGTGGATGGAATTGATCTTGATAATTCTTTGCTTCTGAATCCGTTAAATCCAAATGTTTCTATAGCATAAACATAAGTATCATAGCTTCCTATATATGCAATGCCATCAGCAACGTATGGAGAAGAATAAATCCTTCCATCAGTCATATATCTCCATCTTATGCTGCCATTTATTGCATCAAGTGCATAGAAACCATTATCCAGGCTCCCGAAATATACTATTCCATCTGTTACATAAGGTGATGACTGCACTGCATAACCTGTCTGGTATTTCCACTTGAACGATCCATTCTCACTGTTGACTGCATGCAGATACCAGTCTATACTCCCCACATATGCAGTACTGTCAATCTGAAACGGTCTCGAGTAAATAAATCCATCAGTCTTGTATTTCCACTTCAAAGAACCATCAGAGCAGTTTATAGCATAAAGGTTAGTATCAAAGCTGCCTATATAAACAGTCCCCTCTGATACATAAGGTGAAGACTCAACATAGTAACCCACTTGGTATCTCCAATTCAAAGTTCCGTTATCTGAATTCAGGGCATAAAGATATCCATCTGCACTCCCACAATATGTAACTCCATCTAGAACATATGGAGATGAATAAACATAATAACCAGTCTTGTATTGCCATTTCAAATTACCGTCATTACAATATACTGCATTAATATAAAAGTCGTCCCTTGTGCCAAAATATACTTTCTCATCGTCAGCATAAGGGGAAGAATATATCCAGCTGTCTGCCTTGTATCTCCATTTGAGAGAACCATCAGAGCTGTTTATTGCATAAAGATATGTATCCCAGCTTCCAACATAGACTGTACCATTCAATACGAAAGGTGATGACCAGACACTTGCATCAGTCTTGTATTTCCATAACAGCTCCCCATCAATTGCATTTAATGCATATATATTTGTATCAAAACTCCCTATGTAAACTACTTGAGCTGATACAAAGGGTGAGGAATATATAAAAGCATCCGTCTTAGCTCTCCATAATAAATCACCTGGAACTGCTGACAAGAATGCATTAAATACAAAGAGAATTATTAAAACAGCTCTTTTCATTATTTTGCTCCTTCATTAAGTCTTAGATGCAATCGCAGCCAAATCATTATACGTCAGTTTTAATTTTCATTTCTTGCTGACTTTCTTTATTGCTTTCTCAGTAGATTCTATTCTAGTGAGTATTTCCTTGAATTTCGGCTTACTGGCAACCACCTTTGCTTCAGAAAGCATTTCAAGCATCTTTTTGCAATTCCAGGAAGCCGGTTCTATATTATCCATAGTAAATTCGCAGTATTCCAGTATTTTCTCAGTTAAATCCTTGTCATCTTTCTGTTTTCTAAGCATATCAAGCCCTTCTTCATAAAGGATATCTGCCTGAACAATGTTTTTCTTTATTATTTCAATATCCCCGAGAGACACGAGTATATGTGCTGTATCAGAATCCTTTTTCAGATTCCTGGATAAAACAAGACCTTCCTTAAGTGTTCTTTCTGCAATTTTAGTCTTCTTTAGCCTTAAATAGCATCTTCCAATTCCCAAATAGCAAAAAATCTGCTGGTCCTGGTCACCTGTTTTCAACGAAATATCCAAAGATTTCTTCAGGTATCTTATTGCCTTGTCATACTTCTCTAAAAGTATATAAGTCAGTCCTATATTGCTGATTGAAATTGCTATACCATATATGTCACCAACTTCCCTTTTTATTTCGATGCTTTCTTCGTATAGTTTAATTGCATTCCTGTAATCTTTTGACAAATGATATATGTTAGCAATGTTATTCAAGGTATTTGCTACAATAGCATTGTCCCCTATTTTTTTCCCGATTTCCAATGTTCTGTCTGAATAAAAAAGTGCTTTCTTGATCATGGACTTGTTTTTATAAAGTACCGCTATATTTCCCAGAACCTTACATTCAACCATCAGATTTCCATTCGAAGAAGCAATTTTACCACTCTGCTTGAAATAATAAATTGATTTCTTGAGATCTCCAAGGCAGTAATAAATCACACCTGTATTCAGATACAGAGTTTCAATATCATCCTTGATTTTTTCTTTCCTTGAAAGATCTATTGAAAAATTGAAATGTTTCAATGATTTTTCATATTCACCTTTCCTGAAATAAATATTCCCAAGCAATTTATTGGAAAAAATTCTTCTCTGGCTCAGATTCACTTTATCATAAGTTTTCTCAAGATCTTCAAGTATTGCTTGGGATTCATCATTCTTGCCCTGGAAACACAGAATACTTGCCAGATTCTCTCTTGTCTCTGCAATAATAGACTGATTATCTATGTTCTCAGCATATTCCAGAGCTTTCCTGTAGCTTTCCTCTGCCTTGAAATAAGGTCCTGTTATTTTATAAATATTCCCGATCTTGTTAAATATCCTGATTTTTCTGCTGATATCAATATCCTGGCTTACCAGTTTATTATACTGACTTATTGCTATATCATTCCTGTAAATCTCAGTATTGTAATCTCCAGCTTTTTCCAGGTAGTTTATAAGCTCATTATTCATATTAGCATTTTCTGCATGAACACATAAATCATCATACCATGACTGTAAATCATCCTTGAATAGATTTTCAATGGTTTCGAATGCAAGTTTATGAAGTTTCATTCTTCTTTCCTTCAACTGCATTTCATATGCAACATCCTTGAAAATCGCATGAGTGAAGAAATACATAATCTCTGCCATCACTTCCAGGGATTCTTCCTGAATGAGTATATTGGATCCCCTTGCTTTTAGCAGGCACTCTTCCATTTGGACTTCCCTGCTTACCATTTCCCTCAAGATCATCAAGGCAAATCTCTTTCCAAGAATACTTGCTCTCTGCAGTATTTCTTTTACTTGTATGCCAAGTGAATCTATCCTTGCAATAATCACCTGATCTATTTCAGATGGCAGATCGTAAACCTTTTCAGTTAGCAACCATTCATCATTCACCTTCTCGACGGCACTAGTATCATTTAAGTGCTTGAGCCATTGCTCAATAAAGAATGGATTTCCATTAGACTTCTCTGTCAGGAAGTTTCTTAGTCCATCAGACAATCTGCCTTCTCCCAGAATTAAATTGCAGAAAAGCTCTTCCTTATTAGATAAAGGTTTCAAATCTATTTGAGTAACCTTCTTTGTCTCCATGAAACTGAAATCAACCTTTTCCATTGCCTTATTGAATCTTGAAGTAATGATTATCATGAAAGGATATTTATCAACATTCAACGAAAGTCTTGTAAGGAGTTTTTTCACTGATTCATCCATCCATTGACCATCTTCAATCTCTATTATCAATGGATTGACAGTAGACATAGCCTTGAGAATTGCCTTGTAACCAGAAATCAAATTCTCATGCCTCATCTTGCTATCTTTTATCTCATTGAATAGTGAGTTTTTCAAGGTAATATTCAGCTCATTTGCAACGAATGAATGTGTCCTCTGTATTTCATTTCTGAGCTCCCTGTTGACCAAATGAGCTTTCTGGAGTTTCTCAATACCATTCATGAAATTCCTTCTGTCAATCATTTCATCTGCTTCATTTATTCCGAAGTACTTCTTCAAATAAAGATCAAGTCCATTCCACGATTTTGATATCAGGTTATCGCAAGATAAAGTTATCCAGCGATGATTTAAACCACTTATTACAATATTTTCCCTTATTTCGTAAATTAATCGTGTTTTTCCTATTCCAGGGTCCCCATTTAATATTAATACCCCTCCATTTTTCCCCTTGAAAATGGATTCTTCAAGCATTGATTTGATAAGTTTGAATTCTTCATCCCTGCCAATCAGTGGAATTGAATATCTTTTAACAGTTTTCTGCTTCTTGAGAGAGATGAATTTATAAACAGGAAGCTCACCTGTCTTTCCCTTGAATTTCTTATGAAATGCTAATGCTGTTTCTGCAAAAGAGGCAGCTCTGTCACTAATTTCCTTGCTTAAATATATTTCATCCCTTTCCTGAGCAAATGCCAATCTGGCTGCAAAATTGACAACATCTCCAAGACAGGTAAGCTCAGAACGATTCTCTCCTCCTGATATTCCAGCATAAGTGAGTCCAAATGAAACACCCATATTGAAGTGTAAATCTTTAACTGCCTTGTTTGTTTCTTTTTTCCATTCATCCATAAAAATAAAAGATCTTTTGACATCATCTTCATGGCAAACTGGAAATCCGAAAAATACAAGGAACATTGCTCCCTTGTCTCCAAAACTAAGCCTGGATAAGAATCCTTCATACTTCTTTATTATTGAATTAGTGATTTTATAAAGAGTGTTTAATTGAGGAAATGTAAAGTCAGTTTCAAATGGCAAAAAAACAGATACTACATGCCTGAATTCTCCTCCTTCCCAGTTCAGAAATTCATCTGGCAAGAATGAGGTCAGGATTTTGTCTGGTATATCATTCTTTTCATAAACATACATCTCCCTGCTGATTTCTTTTTGTTCAAAAAGCTTAAGTTCATCTGATAGAGTGAATTCACCTTTTTCAGTAACATGCTCGAGAAGAGCTGCTTTGTCAATTGCCTCTCCCTTGAAGTAATAACCATATGAATCTTCTTCTCCTATTATTCCCCACTCAACATTGCCAGAGCTTATTCCAATCTTAACATCAAATGAAAAGTCGCCCAATTCAGTCTTTATAAAACCGCTGCTCTTGAAGAAATCAAGAATTTCTCTTGCAGAACTTAATGTATGTTGAAAAATCGCAGCCTTTTCCTCTTGATCCTTTATAATAAAAACTGCATTAAAAGCATCTCCTCCAAATGTGGAGATAAATCCCAGGTGTGAATAGACAGAGTCAACCATTGGATTGAAAATATATCTAAGAGAGGTTGTTAAAACCTCGCTCCCGTATTTGCCGTGCTTTAGCAGTTGTTCTGTCAGTGAAGTAAATCCTGAAATATCACAAAACATGCATATAGACTGAAATGAACCAGAAAATTGCTTCGATTGAAACTTATCCTTAATGAAATCTGGAATATAGGGATGCATATAATCTCCTTTATCTAAGGTCTTCAGCATTGATGATAAATATTAGTCAAGGGAATTCAGAAACTGCATTCATTAGTTGAAGTGATGCAAGAATTTTCTTTTGAATATCGTTTATGAAAGCAATACAAACAAGAGGAAAAAATAACGCTTTATAACTCTCAAAATCTGGACTATTCAAGATCATATTCAGATTCTATTTCTTCCTCTGTTTTTATTTCTGGTTTCGTAATGAATTCTGAATCTATTTTCTTGTATTCTTGCAGGGAAATTGTTAATTGCTCACCTTCCTCTGTTTGCATGAGAATAGTTTCATTGAAATAGTTTGATTGCAAGACCCAGTAAGTCTTCTTTCCAAGTTTGATTATTGTATTGTTATCTGGAAACAATTCTCTGGCTTCTGAGTAGAAATCTGATTCATATCCTAAACAACACATTAATCTCCCACATACACCAGAAATCTTGGAGGAATTGGCAGACAAATTCTGATCCTTGCTCATCTTGACTGTAACAGATGTAAACTGGGTTAAAAACCGGCAGCAACAAAGCTCTCTTCCACATGTCCCAAATCCACCAAATCTCTTTGCTGCATCTCTGACTCCAATTTGCTTCAATTCTATCCTTGTTCTGAATCTTGCTGCCAAATCCCTAACTAGCTGTCTGAAATCAATCCTTTCAGGAGCTATGAAAAAAAAGGTAATCTTATGACTATCAAGCTGATATATTACATCTACTAGTTTCATGTCCAATTTCAATTCACTTATTCTCTCATTACAAAATAACCATGCTTCTCTTTGTCTTGATTTATTTTTTCTTGCCTGGTTAAGATCATTGCTGTTTGCTAATCGAGTAATATTAGGTAACTCATTGTTATCATTGCATTCAATTGTACATATTACCTCACCAATATCCTCACCTTTATCAGCTTCAACTATTACCCATTCTCCAGGAAAAGGTCTTATCTGAAATGGATCATTGTATTTTTGTCTATGATGTCCAGGAAAACGAACAATAACCAAGTTAGCTCCCTTTAAGGAACAGGATAAATACCTGTTCCTTAATACAGATTACATTTTTCTATCAGCTATTTCATCTTCAAAAAGACTTCCAAGCCTCTTTATACCTTCCACAATTTGCTCCTGAGAAGGGAATGAGAAATTGAGTCTCATGTTTCTATGTCCTCCCCCATCACAATGAAATGCTGTTCCCACAATATAAGCAACCTTCTTTTCAATTGCTTTTGTAAAGAGCTCTTCAGTATCTATGCCAGAAGGGGCTGTAAGCCAAAGGAATAATCCACCATCTGGTTTTGTCCAGGTAAGTTCTTCATGTTTAGGCATATAGGTATCCAAAGCATCCAGCATAACCTTTCTCTTCACTTCATAGACTTTCTTTATCTTTTCAATATGTGGTTCAAGTAAACCTCTTGACATGAATTCTGCAGCTATACATTGATTAAAGTTGGCAGTACATAAATCCATATTCTGCTTTGCAACTACCAATTTCTTTATTATTTCAGGACTTGCTATCACCCATCCTAATCTGAAACCTGGAACAAATATCTTTGAAAAAGTATTTAAAGCTACTACATTGCCAGTATTATCAAGCTCATAAATAGATTTGGGTGCAATTCCTTCATATCTAAGTTCCCTGTAAGGGCTATCTTCAACAATTAGTGTCTCAAATTCCCTTGATAGTTTTATGACTTCTTTTCTTCTTTCCTCACTAAGAGTTATTCCAGCTGGATTCTGAAAATCAGGAACAAGATATATCAACTTGTAATGTTCTTCACTGATCTTCAGATTCTCTAGTGATTGCCTCAATAAGTCAACTTTAACACCATCTTCATCCATTGGAACACCAACCATCTTTGCTCCATAGGATGTAAATGCACCTAAACCTCCTACATAACTTGGAAGTTCAACAATTATAGGATCACTTGCATCTATGAATACTCTTCCTAACATATCAAGAGCTTGCTGGGAAGCTGATGTAATAAGAACATTCTCTGCACTTATGTTCAAGCCTTCCTTCTGCTTCCATTTGACAATCTCATTTATAAGTTTTGTGTTTCCTTCTGTTGAACTATATTGAAGTGCTGAAGAACTATTTTTATCCAAAACAAAAGAAGCAATTTCCTTTATTTCCTCATGGGGAAATGTTGCTGGATCAGGTAATCCTCCGGCTAAAGAAATAATATCCGGTTTTTCAGTCAGTTTCAGAAGTTCTCTTATAATGGATCTTTTTGCACGACGGGCGATTACCGAATAATTCTTGACAAGGTCTATCATATCTACCTCCAAACTTTGTGACTTTAATTATAATTGCCATCTTTAAAATATAAAGACAATAATGCAATGTTTTTATAAGAATTTCTGTTTTTTGAGTTAGATCAAGATTACTTAAAAAGCCAAAACATTTAAAGAGATCATCACGTAAATTCTTACTAAAATTATTAGTATAGTAACCTGTTAGTATATAGTTGCCTTATTTATCTTCTTTCTTTTTTAATATATAACTTGTCAAAAAAAACTAAAAAAAAAAGTTTAAGACTTATGAATGAAAAAGCAAAAATCTCTAACAGTAAACTCTTGCTTTCAGGTTCAGGAATAATAGCTATTATCGGTCTTTCTATATATGTTTCATTAGTTTACGGAAATGATATACTGCCATACTTGAAAAATCCTGAATTGCTTAGAAAATATCTTCTCAATCTTCCAGTCCCAGTTCACTTAAGCCTTTTTTTACTGCAAATTCTCCAGGTTATAATATCTCCAATACCTGGTGAAGTTGTTCAAACAGCTGGAGGCTTTCTCCTTGGAAAATATTGGGGATTGCTTTTCAATATACTTGGTATTGCAATTGGTTCTGCTGCATCATTTTATCTTGGAAGATTTCTTGGACAACCATTTCTGATAAGGTTTATTAGTGAAGAAAAAATAAGCAAATTCTCAAGACAGATAAATAGTGAAAAAGGCTTCTGGGGATTACTGATTTTGTTTCTGATTCCAGGAGCACCTAAGGATATCTTGTCTTATATATCCGGCATTACACCATTGAAATTCTGGCATTTCATTATAATAAGCACTATCGGGAGATTTCCAGGCATCTTTGTTACAACTTATCTCGGAAGTCAATTTGCAATAGGAAATTACAGAGGATTAATAATAGTAATTGTCTTACTCATAATTGGATTCATTTTTTACCTGATTTTCAAAAAAAGGATAGTAAACCACTTTTTAGGTGATTAGTTGAAACCGAAATCAATAAAGAAATTGGATAGAGAATCAAAGTATGGAGAAATAGGTGTTTTTGTAAAAACGTCTCTGAAGTTAGCCTTTTCAACTTTCTTTTGCGTAACACTTCTTGTTTTTGGAGTAAGGAGCTTTATACTTATTTCTGGATCAAATTCCTCTAAAACCCAAACTTCAGTAAGAACGGGAATGAAAGAATAGAAATATTTGGCTGCTTCATGATTAAGACGTACGCAACCATGACTGGCTCTTCTTCCAAGCAATCTGTAATACTGCATCCCTTGAAGACTGTGCATACCGTTTCTTCCTGCAAATTGCATCCACTGATATACCCATACTTCCCATTCTTCAGCATAAGCAGCATCAGCCTTGTTTCCAACCCTGAAATATCCTACCGGAGTTGCCCAGGCAGTTTTTCCCATACCGGAAGAGATCTTTGTCTCGAATATAAGCTCGTCTTCCTTGAAAAGATAAAGAATCTGCTTTTTCAGACAAATTACAATTTTATATGGATTATACTGCTTCTTTGCTGCTGGTTGAATTGGAGAAATTAATAATGCCAGAATATACAAAGTCAGCATTTAAATTCCCTTATCTCATTCAGGATAAACTCTATTAATTCGCTGTCCTTAATATCTCTGCTTAGATGCTTCATTACCTTGCCCTTCTTGAAAAAAACCCAACCTTTACTAGAACCAGCTATTCCCAAATCTGCATGTCTGGCCTCTCCTGGTCCGTTAACTGCACAACCCATGACAGCTACTGAAATTTCAGGTTTCTTTTCAAGCTTGTTCAACGATTTTCTCAAGAAGCTGGCTATTCTTATTACTGGAACCTGTGTTCTGCCGCATGTCGGGCATGATATTATCTTTATTCTCTTCTCCCTCAATCCCAGATTCCCAAGTATTTCATACCCAACTTCAATCTCCCTTACTGGATCGTCAGTCAATGAAACTCTTATTGTATCACCTATTCCTTCAGAAAGAAGTATCCCTATACCAAGAGATGAGCTGACTGTTCCTTCCAGAAGAGGTCCCGCTTCAGTTACTCCTATATGCAATGGATAATTGTATTCCCTTGAAAACAACCTGTTAGCTCTTATAGTAGTTGCCACATCAGACGATTTCATTGAAACCAGAATATGCTTGTATTTGAAATCCTCAAGTATCTTTATGTGTTGTTTTGCACTTTCAAGCATGGCAATAGCCTTGTCATCAAGATGTGAAAAGTCCTTCTGCAGAGAACCAAGATTTACACCAATTCGAACTGGCAGTCTAAGTGGTTCTGCTTTCAAGAGTATCTTCTCTACTTCCTTTCTTGTACCGATATTACCTGGATTAATTCTTAATCCATTTACACCAGCATCTATAGATAACAGCGCTAACCTGTAATCAAAATGAATGTCTGCAACTACAGGGATAGGGCTTTTCTCTATTATCCTTGATAATTCCTTTGCAGATTCACTGTCAGGAACAGCAACTCTTACTAGGTCACAACCTGCCCTGGCAAGTCTTTTTATCTGATTTAATGTCTTTCTTGAATCTTTTGTTGGGGTATTCGTCATGCTCTCAATAGCTATCGGATTATTGTTACCTATCTTGAGTTTATTGAATTCAACCTGTCTGGTTTTTTTCCTCTTTATCTTGAAAATCATATTGCAAGTGCTTTCTCCATTTTCATGACAATCCTGTTGATTCTCTCATAACTGACTTTGTTGCCAATCTTCAAATAAAAGTCTCTTACTTTATCCAGGAGCTCAATTCCTTCCTTCTTATGTCCTTCATAATACAAAAAGAATCCATATTCTTCATTAAATCTTGCCTGGAATGCCGCTCTTTCTACAAACATTGTTTCACTACACAATTTAAAGAAGTTCTTTGCCTTGTCCCTGAATAGCGACTTGGTTTGAATCCCTTCTTTCAAGCTTTCGTAAAAGAAGATCTTGCCCAGAACATAATATACTTTTGCAATATTCTCTTTCTCATCAAGTTTGCTGAAGATTGTCTGAGCTTTTTCTGCCATTTTCAATGCATGAATAAGGTTTTTCATTGCAATAAAGGTTTCAGCCTTCAGAAGATAAGCCAATGCCAGTATATGTCGCTTTCTTATGTTCTTGGCATTTTCTATTGCCTTGTCTGCATTCTTCAATGCTTTCTTGTCTTCACCGATATCAAGGTAATATCTGCCAAGATCCAGTTCGCTTCTGACAAGACCAATCCTGTCTCCTATCATCTTCCTAATGCTCATTGCATTCTTTATCAGCTTGAATGCCATGCTATATCTTCCCTGTTCAAGCAGGAGCATTCCCTTAAGCGCTAGCATCCTTGCCTTGCCATAAGCGTCCCCGATATCATTCTTTATATCGAAAGCAATGGTAAGCTCTTCCAGTGCCTTGTTGTATTCACCTTTCATCAAGTGAAGGAATGCAAGATCATGATAACTCCATGCAACACCTGATCTGTTTCCGATTTCTTCTCTTGTTGTCAGACTTCTCCTGAGGAAATCCTCTGCCTTTTCCCATTTATTTGCATAAACATATACCATTCCAATGCCATTCAATGACCATGCCATGTCACTTTTGTCTCCTGCTTCCTTCCTTACCTTGAATGCGCGATAAAAAAATGTAAGTGCTTTACCTGCCTCTCCAAGCCTCAAATACAGACCTCCCAGATCATGAAGGACTTTTGCCTTGCCAAGATTATCCTTTGCCTGATCCCACAGCAAATTGACTTCATCAAGCGTCTCTATCATTTTCTCATAATTGCCTCTTCGCATGAGAACTCTTGACATCTGTCTTAAAGTGTTTGCTTGTCCTGCTATATCATTATTCTGCTGATAGCCTCTTAATGCCTGCTTGTACTGATACGCTGCTTTCTCGAAATTCCCCTGATTTGCATATACATTAGCAATAAAGAGCATGCTTTCCGCAATAGAATTGCTGTCCTTGTGCTCCTGACCTAACTTAAGGGTTTTCTCGAAAACTGACATTGCACTATCATATTTGCCCTGATGCAAATAAACCCAGCCTAATTGATTTCCGGATATTATCTCATATCTCCAGTTCTTGTTATCTTCAGCCATTTGCAGGGATTTCTTGAAGAATATGAATGCTTCATCATAATCCCCAACCAGTTTATAAATTTCCCCTATCTTGTTATGGATTTCAAGAAGCCTTTCTACAGGTATCTGCTTTTTCTCTACCTCAGTCATTCCCTCAAGATACTTGAGAGCAAGCTTATAGAAATTCAATGCCGTATTATTTGCATAAACATCCTTTGAAAGATCCCCTGCTTTTTCATTATAAATAATTGCCTTGATGTAATCATGACCTTTTGAATAGTGATATGCAAGCACCTGATCAAATTCATCCTTGTTCTTGTCCCAGTTTTCCTCAATATGTCTTGCCAGTTGAAGATGCCATTGATCCCTCTTCTTTTGAAGTATCATGTTATAAACCACTTCATAAAGAAGAATATGCTTGAACATATATACACCAGGATTATGTTTTATTATGTAGCCCTTGTCTTCAAGGGAATCCAGTATAGGTTGCTGATTATCAGCCTCGAACAATACCTTCAGAAGACTTGTCTGAAATTCCTTACCCACAATACTTGCTATCTGGAGCATCTTTTTCTCGGCATCATTTGCCCTGTCTAATGAAGCAGCAAGAATACCTTTTATGGTGCTTGGAATTTCGAAAGAGGTTCCCTCTTTGTTCATTATATAGCGTTCTTTTTCCTGAATTATAGCCTTGTTCTCTTTCAAGATATTAATTATCTCTTCAGCAAAAAGTGGATTTCCGTCTGCCTTTTTCAGGATGATATCCTGCAATTTCTGAGGATAGTCGCCAGTGCCAAGTATATTGCTTATCAGTTTCTTTATATTTGCAATTGATAATTTGGAAAGATGTAGCTCCGAGTAGGCTGATCCAAGACGAAGCTTGAGATTTTCCCTGAAATTCTTTGCATAACCTTCCTTTTCAGATCTTAATATTAACAGGAATACAATCGGTCTTTCAGAATGCCTGCTTATAAGAAAATCCAGAAGTTCAGCTGAACTCTTGTCAAGCCAGTGAATATCCTCGAAAAGAGCAATAATAGACTTTTTCTGTGATTGAAGCTGAAAAAAGCGTTCTACAGCATAAAATACCTTGCCTTTTCTTGAAAGGCTGTCTTTCATTACCTTTACGTCATCCTGTTTTGAGGAAAAAAGAAGAGTCAAGTCATTTGGTAAATTCCTATCATCTGCTGTTGAAACAGGACTTAGAGATTTCCTTATTTTTTCTCTTATCTGGTTAAGGTTGTCATCTGCACCAAGAACGAAATACTTGCGAAGCATATCTATGAAAACTCCGTATTTGTTTCTCTGCAGATAGGAAAACGCTTGCCCCTCAAGTGATATTACATTAGAGGGAGAAGTAGAGATGAGCTCATGAACAAGTCTTGACTTGCCTATGCCAGGCTCGCCGACAAGCATAATTACAGAACCTTTCTTAGTAGCAATCGTATGTTTTACTTTCTTCTGAAGAAATTCCAGTTCCTTTTTCCTTCCAACGAAATGGAATATCGGTTTTACAGATACTGCAGGGGTAGGAATAGTCGGTTGCAGATGTGGTTGTTGCTCCTGTTCCTTGCTCAAAAGAAAAGTCTGGGTCGACTGACTCTTGCCTTTCAACTTGATTGCAGAGCCTTTAACTAATGGGATTTTCTCTTTTGCAAGTTTTGCAAGATAAGGTCCTATTAATATCTGATTTGGTTTTGCTTCCTCACTCAACCTTTTGGCAGTATTAACCATGTCACCTATTACAGTATATGAAGTCTTTTGCTGCGTGCCGATTTCACCAATTATGCCCATGCCTGTTTCCAGTCCGCAATGCATATTCAGATTGAAATCAGAGGAAAGCAGTTTCTTGTTTTTATCTATGAAATCCTTGTATTCCGGGGATTTCTTGTATTTTGCAATCTCATTCAACAAGTCTCTTGCAGCAAATATAGCACCTATTGGGTCATCCTCGGACGAATAAGGTACTCCGAATAAAGCCATAATCTCATCGCCGATTATCTTATCTATTATCCCGTCGTATTTATAAATTACTTCTATAAGATGGAGATAAATCTGGTTAAGGAAATCTACAACCACCTCTGGATCAAGGCGTTCAGTCAAGTTTGTGAAGCCTGAGATATCAGCAAAAAGAATTGTAATTATCCTTCTTTCATCTTCAACCTTGCCGTCATCAGAAAACAGTTTGCAGGAAACAGGACTTGGAAGATATGATTCTATCTTTAGCCTGTTTTCCTGTGACAGATTCTCGCTTTTACTTATCCTTTTCCCGCATCTCGCGCAAAATATGAAGTTCACTGGATTTTCGAAGTTGCAAAATTGACAGTTCATATATTCTCTTTCTTGATTTGAATATTAAAGTCAAAAATTTAAATCGAAAAATTAAGTCTCTTTTATTGGGACATCGCTTAGAAACAGAATCTTTTTCTTTATCAATTCAGAAAAGAATTCCTCGAAATCGGAAATGATGTTCTCTGGATTTCCATATTTATTCTTCATTTCAACAATAATCTGATTGAAATTTCTTTCTCCATTAGTGAGTTCCCAGGCATCCAGGGCACTTTCCTGCTGCAATCTATGAATAATAGAGTTCTCGGAATCCATTATAACTATTTCATCATCAACTTTTCTGTAAGCATTGTCCATGTTTTTGCAGATATATTTGTTCTTGTCAAGTGAACTCATTTGAACCTCCTGTATATTAATTACTTGCCAGAGACAGAAAAATGCATGTTTTTGTCAAGCATAATATATGCATTAAAAGCAATTCTTATTGATAATCTTTAAGATAATTAATGAAAATCGCAGAATGAAATAATATAAAACTGCAATACGAAAATTGAACTAAGAGGTAATCACTCAAGTCATTCTATTTTGATAACTCGCTTTGTTTCTTTCCTTGCCTTCACAATATAAATTCCTTCTCTCCAGCTGCTAGTATCAAGTTCATGTTTGCCTTTGTCTATCTTTATTATCAGTTGCCCGGTAATAGAATAGATCCTTGCTTTGTCAGATGATTCTATACTCAATCTGTCCTTGAAGGGATTGGGATATGCGGAGAGGGATGGGGAGGGAAGCTGCCTGGAATATTCTCTGTCTTCAAATCCTTTCTTCTCTCCAATATTCACTGCATAAAGGTAACCATCTTTACATCCAAAGTAGATAATACTGTCTTCTATGCAGGGAGCGGTTCTTATTTCTGCATCTGCCTTGAATATCCATCTCCTTACACCATCATTTGTATTTATTGCATG
>JAFGND010000089.1:0-7500 GCA_016927185.1 Candidatus Coatesiibacteriota bacterium | reverse complement strand
TTGCATGCCTAATCCACGCCGCTAGCGTTCGTCCTGAGCCAGGATCGAACTCTTCAAAAAAATTTTTCGTTGTCTTAGAAAATCTGGTTTGCACAAGCTTTTTTGCTCGTTTCTGCATATCCTTATATTTTCATAATTAAAGAACGTTTTCTGCTTTCCCTTAAAATTTAGCAGGGTTTGCATTTTTTATGTTGTGAGTTTTCATGTCAAGGATTTTGTATTTAGTAGTCTTCCCCTTTTATCAAACTCACGGGCACCACTCTTAAAATCTTGTTTTTTATGTCAAGCATAAAAATTTTTTTGTCTTCAGAAATTCCTTTTTTAGTGGAATTGAAGCAATATCAATGATTTATAAATTGCGCCTTTTATTGATAGATAGTTGAGTTTCTATCCCTTGCTTCTATCAGGCTTCAGGAGCTAATTATTCAAATCAATTGTTCTCTGTTTCTAATTTGAGGTTTTTTAAGTCAAGTGAAATTGTCTTCTGTTCAAAGAATTCCCAAAGATACTTGACTAATTATACATTACCTATGTCTTTAAGCATGAAAGAAAGGTGAATATGCATTTGGAATTACCTCCAGCAGATGCTGTCTTTTTTCATGTTGATCTTGATGGATTATGGGTACATGCAAATGACATGTCAGATCATGATTTCAGGGATCATGAAGATTATGTCTTTGAAAGCGGATTTGAGATGATGCTGGAAATATTCAAGCAAGAGAAAATCAAGTCAACTCTATTCATAGTTGGAAGAGAAATGGAAAAGAGAAAGCATCTTGAGTTGTTGAAACAGGCACAATCGGAAGGGCATTACTTCGCCAATCATACATATAACCATCCCAAAAACCTGGCATTACTTGACGAATCTGAGAAAGAGCAGGAAATAATGAAATGCCATGATGCAATAACTGCAAACCTGAATGTCAACCCAGTAGGCTTCAGAGCTCCTGCATATTTTCTTGATAAGAAAAGCATTGCATTCCTAAAATCCTCAGGATATATATATGATACATCGGTTTTTCCATCACCCTATGGACCGCTAATTGCAAGACTCCTTTCCATAAGATCAAAAGGCAAGAGATCCGCTGATCAGCATGCTTTCCTGCAACCTTTCTCTATTGAGCTTGCAAGAAGGAAGAATAAACCTTATTACCCTTCATCCGAAAATCCATACAGGAAGGGATTGCAAAAGGATTTCATTGAATTTCCAGTAACCTGCATTCCTTTCTTTAAATTCCCTTTTCATGCCAGTTATGTCCTTAACAGTTCGCAATTATTGTTTAGGGCAGCAAAAGCACTGCTTTATTTAAGCAAGATACCTGTTGTATATTTATTTCACCTGAAGGATTTCTCCTGCGATATGAAAAAGGAAGACCTGGCTCTCTGTTCAAGCAATCCTCTTGGTTACAAAACACAATCCGAGAGAGTTTTTATAATAAAATCAATATTAAGACAGCTGAAAAAAATCCGCAATCCAATGGTTATAGAAGAATATTTAAATTTTCATAAGATTTAGTTATTCACAAATTATCCACACAAGATTAAGAACTTGTTTTTTCTTTACAAAAAAAGCTATTTATTCCTTATTAACTAAAGTGAAATCTTCACAGGGAGAGAGAGGTTTATTTCATGAAATTCATACTTAAAATTATCTCGGGACAGGATGAGGGGAAATCATTCAGTCTGGAAGATGGTAACTATACCATAGGGAGAAATCCATCCAATTCCATTCCTATTCAGGATGCAAGGATATCAGGTCAGCATTGCAATCTAGAAATAAAGGGAAACAAGGTGATTCTGAATGACCTGAAATCTACGAATGGAACATTCCTTGGTGGTGTCCAGGTAAAAATACCTACCTTGATTGAACTACCATCTTCTTTCCAGATAGGTGACACATATCTGGAAATAATAAAGGATCCTTCATCCTTGACTGAAGAAGAAGCAAGAAAAGCAGTATCAGAGAAAACAAACCAGGCATCAGAAGCACCAGATGACATACTGAATAAAAGCTTTTTCGGAATAGCCGATCTTAAAGATGACCCTGGAAGCAAGACTTTTATCCACATAGGGAAATCTAAAATTCCATGGAAAAAAGCCCTTTTCTGGATACTTTCTCTCTCTCTTATAAGCATAGGTGGTTGTATCAAAGCCTATTTTTATTTGACAGCACTCACAAATCCAAATGTAACAGGTCCTCTAGTCATTGCAACATTTGTAGCTTTTCTTCCTTTCATTCCATATGCATTCATAATAAGAATGCTTGATTTCAATAACAGGATCAAATGGCATTTATTCATAGTAACACTTTTATGGGGAGGAATTTTTGCAATCGGATTCGCAGGATTAGTGAATTCTACTGTCATTGATATAACTGGAAGCAGGCAATTTGTAACAGTACTTTTCGCTCCATGGTTCGAGGAAACATTGAAAGGTCTTGCAATAGCAGTCATTTTCATATTGTTATATGATGAATTTGACAGCACAATCGATGGACTTATATTCGGAATGGCTGTCGGTTTAGGATTTGCAATAATGGAAAACATCAATTACTTTGCACAGGCTTTCATGGGTCAATTCGGGGATCCAACACTTGTCTTAATTATAAGAAGCACGTTACTTCCAACAATCTGCCATCCATCATGGACCGCATTCACAGGATTCGGATTTGGACTTGCAAGGGAATCAAAGAAAGGCTGCCTGAGATATATATGGCCAGTAATTGGTTACACTGGAGCTGTAACAACTCATATGATGTGGAATGGAGGACAGACTTTGATAAGTACAGGAGATTCAATGTCTGACCTGCTGCTGAAGATAATAATTATTGGCAGTTTTGTTGTATTCGTAATGTCTTCAGCATATTTATGGGCATTTTTCAGGGAAAGGAGAGTTATCAACAAATACCTGAAAGATGTTGCTGACCCAAACATTGTTGCCCCAGAAGAATACCGATATCTTGTTGGATGGTTTGGAAATACAAGATGGAAGCTTCATTCTCTCTCCACTTATGGCATCTCAGGTCTATGGAGTGGAAGCAAACTCCATAAACTTCAGGTAAGGCTTGCATTCAGAAGATGGCATCTGGATCAAGGAGATCGCTTCAAGGGTACAACAATGGACAGGATAGAAAGAGACTTGATAAAAGAGATTAAGGAGACAAGAAAAAAACTATCAAATTGATAATTTAATTAACAATAAAAATTTAAAGATTTTTTCTGACTTGACTTAAATTTATGCCAGCAAGAAAATGTCTTTAGGAATGAAGTTTAAATATATCCTATTTTGTTCAATATCAGGATTACTTTTAATTCACGGCTATGCTTTTTCTAGCTGGGATCAATTGGGAAAGAATCCCCAGCATACAGGACAAACTGCTACAAAAGGTCCCATTCAGTACAAGATAGCATGGGAATTCCCTCTAGGCTATTCAGGCAGATATTCATTCGGTGCAGTTTGTGATTCTATGTCCAATTACTACTTCTGCGGAGAACTTCCGACTTCAACAACAAGAAGCATAATCTCTCTAGATAAAACAGGTAATCTGAGATGGGTAAGAGTTCTTCTTAACAATACAAACTCCTTTTCGTCACCTGCCCTTGGAATTGACAATCAATTATATATTTCCTGCATTGATGGATCTGTTTACTCTTATTCGCAATCCGATGGAACTCCATTCTGGCAATTCAAAGGAGCTGGACCATTTTATTCAGGACCGACTGTAGACAAAAAAGGTAATATATTTGTAGGTACAAGAGATGGTCAGTTCTATTCACTAGACAGTATTGGAAAACAAAGATGGATAGCAAATGGAGTTGGGCAGACCTACAGCTCAGCAGTATTAAGCAATAACAATAATACTGTCTTTTTTGAAATAGGTTACAGACTTTATTCATACAGTGAATCAGGGAGCTATAGGTGGACATATATAATGGGGAGTACACCAATTGGGAGTCCATCTGTTGACAGGGAAGATAATATATATATTGTTATTGCAAAACCAAGCATCATTTCAATAAATTCTGCAGGATCTTTAAGGTGGGAAATGCCACTTGGAAGCAGGGGAACTTATTTTTATAGTACTGCAGCCATTTCAAATACTGGCTTGATATATGTTGCCGCTGACAAACTTTATGCATTAGATAAAACTAGTTATATTAAATGGATGAGCAAGCAGACTTTCAATGAATATGAAGCATGCCCAGTAATAATAGACAGAGAAGAGAATTCTTTTGTTCCTATGTTAGGTGGAGATATATTCTCATTTTCAAACAAGGGAGACCTGCTTTGGAGATACAATTTTGGTATCCACCAGTCAATGATACTGACAAATGACTCTGGTTTATTCATAAGCACAATTCAAAAATCACTACTTCTTATTGATAGCGGTTCATCTATTTCATATACAAATATAGCTTTCAATCAACAAGAGAGAACCACTGAAAACTCCTTGAAGGTTTATCCCAATCCTTTCAGGGATATGATTTCAGTTAGTTACTCTATAAAATCATCCGCAAACAAGGATATAAAGATCTGGGATATCACTGGCAGAATAGTTTTCTTCAGAAAGCTTATTGAATCTCAAGGAGAAATATTCTGGGATGGAAATCTGGATGACGGAAATCCTGCACCGATTGGCTGCTATATTATTAAAGTTGGAGACAAGATTACCAGCATAATAAAGATGCAGTAATTTCACAGATATTTCTGGATCTTATTTTCGAAGTTTTCACAAAAAAAACTGGAAGCTGTTTTCGCAGCTTCCAGCTAACCTCTTTGATTCTATTTAAAGAAATAAGTATGAAGAACGTAGTTACAAATATTTCTTATCTTGTTGGATTGTTCTGTGTCACTACTACTGTATTCTGCAGGAGTTTTATGAGGTAAAAAAGCATACAAAGGTGCTCCTATGTAGACGATTTTATAGCGTCCTTCATTGTTCTCCTTGAAACCTACTACTGGAGTGCTTCCACCCTGAGTTGCCTTAACATTACCATGCTTATAAATCGCGTTTCCGTCTATTCCTTCAGACGAGAAATTGAAAGCAACTACTTCTTTAATCATCGATGAATCTGCTGTAGAATTACGATCTTTTTGGCAATGATATTTATCTACAACCAAAGATGGGAAATTACTTTCTCCCATGTCCTGGAGTGTGTTCAATGTTTTCGCAATATAATCATAGGATTGCCCAAATTGCCCGTTTTCAAACTCATATGAATAAGTTCCCAGATGCAAATATTTCGTTTTAAAAGCAGCACTTGCGGCTCCAGTTCTCCTGAATGACATCGGGAATATGGAGAACATGAAGAGGTTTCTTGTATCCTTTATTGAAGCTTTATCAAGATATGCAGTCAAGTATTTCTCAAATGTATGCAGCACATCATGACTAGCAGTTGTTTGAGCCTGCAAAAAGTCAGTCCCTGTCCATACAATTGTCTTGAAGCAATCCAGATCTCTTGGAATGAATTCAGCAGCGCTTGAACTGTATTCTTTGTATCTGTTAGTAATAGCATCAGGATTATTGTCGGGTGCACCACCTATATAACGCTCAAAGAATTTGTATGATGTCTTGAATCCCTGTCCGCTCTGGTAGATGTTAAAATGAATACAAACAGTTTTTGTTTCATAAGATACTGGCATTATATCCCAGAACATAGCCCAGCATTTTTCTGAAACAGAATTAGCTTTGTCTACTGCCCATATGGCAACTGTAACTTTCGTGAAAACATCCTTTTCACTTTTACCAGTTTCATTTTCTAATTCAGACCAATGCTCTCTTAAATCAACAACTGCCTGGGAAACTCCTTTTTCTCCAGTCTCATAAACTTTTGTGTTAGCTGTAATAGTTGGTTTTTCAATCCTGATTTTTCCACCTTGTTCTTTTCCAATAATAACAACAAATCCTCTTACATTACCTGGGTTCTTGGTTTTTCCAAACTGAGTATTCATCGTTACTTTCATTAATACTGTTGGATAGGTTATAAGAGGTCTCTTACTTGAATCCCAGATCTTATACAACTTATATTCTCCAGTAGAATCATCTCTCTCTATGTTTGTATAATCAAAAGTTGTATCATCCGAAGCTCTTATAAAACCAGCGTCATCCCAGTTGGTTAGCTGAATACCTTCTATAAAAGGCAAATTATCTGTCTTATTGGTTACAGAAAACCATCCAGTATCAGCGGGAGAATTATCATATGATCCTTCTGTTATTTCTGTTGGCTTGAGTGCTCTTCTTGTTTCCAATGGCGTAAGCTCAGTTAGTTGCTGACCTAATGGAGTTGCTATGCCTTCATTGTTTCCCTCTGATATACATCTGTCTTTTGTATCATAGTATCCAAGGCTATCGCCAACATCTTCGAAATATTCATCGTCAATAGATGAAGAAGAAGCTTTTGTATAATCCCATTTTGCAGTATTATCAATTGATCTTATTTCGCGACGGTAATAATACTCATTTCCTACATCTCCTGCTGTGAAGTAGAGGGTATCAGCTGTTGAGGTTGTCCATATCCACCCCTCCCACTTTCCAGTCATCTTGTTTGCATCCTTAATATTCTTATACATATCATCAGGAGTTCTGGCATTTCCACCATTCATGTTATCTGCTCTTTGAATCCTGTAAATATAACATGGAACATAGCCATCATTATCAGATCCATACCAATAAAATTCCTGATAATAAAGATTGTTGGAACTTCCTTTTGCAGGAGACTGGCTCAATTTAGTATCTGGAGATACATTTGTTGCTGGATCTCCTGTTCCTTCATTACAAGCCAGATAAAATAATGCTAAAGGAATAACAATCAATATAGTTAATATGGTTCCTTTCTTTAGATTTCTCACCATTCTACCCCCTATCGATAATTGTTTTTAACTCATAGATAGATTAATCTGTCAGCACATCTTTACTAACTGTTTAATAAAAACCAGCGCTATAGGAATAAGGTTTTTTTGTCAACTTAAAATTTTGTTTTTTTAGTATAGTGCCTAGACATCATGGACTGACTTATGAGGAAGTAATATTAAGTTGTCATCCTGAATTCATTTCAGGATATATTTACTTACTTTTATTGAGATGCTGAATCAAGTTCAGCATGACAGGAATTGGGTATTTATCATCCCTGAACTTGATTAAAGGGTCTGTTCCTTGTTTAATTTTATTCATTAATTTTTACTATTCGCTTGGTTTCTTTTTCAGATTTAATAATATAAACTCCCTCTTTCCAGCTGTTTGTATCAAGAGAGTGCTTCCCTTTGTCTAGTTTTACAATCAGCTGACCAGTCAGGGAATAGATTGAAGCAGAGGAAGAAGAGGAAATTGACAAATGGGAAGTAAAAGGATTAGGATAAACTGAGAAATGCTTGCCTGGAATTCTATTTATTGATTTGTTTTCCTTGAAACCCTTGTATCCATATGTTTCTATAGCATAAAGATAAGAATCTCCGCTTCCAAAATATACAACATGATTGAAAACAAATGGAACAGACCAAATA
>JAFGND010000088.1 GCA_016927185.1 Candidatus Coatesiibacteriota bacterium | reverse complement strand
TTGCATTTGATTCAGATGCTCCAGATGTGGTCAATAAAAACTTGATTGAATTGCAGTCAAATGATGAAGTTGATAAAAGAATAGATTCTATTTGTATATTAAGAAAGGGAGTAATAATAAATAAAGATCAGCTAGGGAATTTTTCAGCTTTACCGAGTCAAGGATCTATTTCTATAGCAAGTTTGACTACTAAACCTTTATTATTTTTCTATGTTTTAATAAGCCACTTATTAAATCAAGCTTGCATGTTTGAAGATTTCAATGTTATAGAATATACTAAGGAGATAAGTTTTTAATTTAAGGTTTTTATTAATACTATCTTGGATTTTTTCCTTCTCTCCCTTTCCTCTTGACAAGATTTCCTCATATATTATCTTGCATGGCAGCAACAAGCAATCACAAGACTTGTTTGTTGACTTTTTTTTGAACAACTACTTCACCAGATTAATCTGGTGAAGTTTTATTTATTCCTTGACCTATTTTGCAAGCATTTATATCTTTTCCCTGAAATTAAATTCTCTCCTGAATTTGATTTTACTAATTTCTTTTTCTCTCTACGCACCAAAGCTTTTTGAAAAACTTTGGTGCATTTTTCTTGACTAATTCTATTATCTATATATCCTTGTTTTTGTTACATCAAGGCGATATATTGCTTTGTTGTTTTCATATCATACTCCAGCACCATGCTTTAAAAATGGCATGGTGCTTTTTTTTCTTAACGCAATATTAATTTTTTTAACAGCTCTGTCTAAGGTTTCATCTTATTGCTTCTTTTAGTACTCCGATTATTCAAATCGGAGTGCTTTTTTCTTGACAGAAACTGTTTAAAAAATATAGATGTTTACTAGGTTTTTCAAACCTCAAATATTGATCTTCAGCACCTCAAACGGATATCCCTTTTGAGGTGCTTTTCTCTTGACTCGGTAATATTAATTTTTTTAACAGCTCTGACTAAGGTTTCATTTTATTGCTTCTTTTAGTATTCCGATAATTCATATCGGAGCGCTTTCGACTTGACAGAAAGTTTTTTATTATTATTATAGAGCACAAGGTTTAAAGACCTCATTTTTGTTATTACTAAGCAGCTCAAAGAGGAACTCCTCTGAGAGCTGCTTTTTTTCTTGACATTCAAATGCTTATATTATTCTTATGCTTGCGTCTGTTAATAATAATCCTCATCCATTTAATAGGTCAAATAATATTTACCTTCATTAATATCATTTGTAAATTTGGATGAGGGTTTTCTTTTCCTTCCCTGTCCATACTGCTTTGTTCCTTCTTCTCAGTCCATCATGTCTAGGGGTTAGATTAGTATATCCTAATTTTTTATTTGACAAATAAATATTTGTTTTCTCTAGGATTTCTGATTAAAGAAGGAGGGATTTTGATGAGAAACTATATTGTTTTTCTATTCATTGTCTGTTTATTTGAATGTCTTTTTTCAGCACCAGGAGACCTGTTATGGAGATACCAGACAGGAAACAATGTTGCTTCCTCTCCCTATGTTCTAAGCAATACTGTCTACGTAGGGAGTAATGATCGTTTCCTTTATGCTAATAGTACTTTTGATGGCACGCTTGCATGGAGATATCAGACAGGTGGAAACGTAACGTCATCACCATATGTTGCAAACGGAGTTGCTTTCGTTGGAAGTAATGATCGTCATCTATACGCAATCAATACTTCAGATGGAACCCTTATATGGAGATATCAGACAGGTGGAAACGTAACGTCATCACCATATGTTGCAAACGGAGTTGCTTTCGTTGGAAGTAATGATCGTTATCTATACGCAATCAATACTTCAGATGGAACCCTTATATGGAGATATCTAACCGGGGGCAATGTTACTTCATCTCCCTGCGTTTCAAACACAGCAGTATTTGTTGGTAGTGATGATAACTACCTTTATGCAGTAACTGCTTCAAATGGTACTTTAAGCTGGAGATATCTCACTGGAAACAATGTAAGCTCTTCTCCTTGTTTAGCTAATGGAGTTGTTTATGTTGGCAGTGATGATAGATATCTTTATGCAATTAATGCTTCAGACGGTACTCTTGTCTGGAGATATTTAACTGGAAATACAATAAACTCATCACCATGTGTTGCAAATGGAGTTGTTTATGTTGGCAGTAATGATCGTTATCTTTATGCTATAAATATTTCAGATGGAACCCTTGTATGGAGATATCTAACAGGTGGAAATGTAACATCTCCCTGTGTTTCAAATGGAGCAGCTTACGTAGGCAGTAATGATCGTTATCTTTATGCAATAAATATTTCTGATGGGACTCTTCTTTGGAGATATTTGACTGGAGGTAATGTTGCTTCTTCACCAAGCATTGGAGGAGGAACTGTGTTTATAGGCAGTAATGATCATTATCTTTATGCAATAGATACTGGTTATACAGGTTTCAAGGCTAGCAAAACAGCTTCATATATACCAGCCAAATCCTTCTCAGTTTCTCCCAACCCCTTTTCCTCCCGCTTGTCAGTTTTCTTGCCTTCTTCAGGAGCTGTCTATTCCATTACAGGTCAACTGATAATGAACCTTCCCAAAGGCATGCATAAACTTGATACAAGCAGCTGGAGAGAAGGAGTTTATATTGTTAAATCAGGGAAGGAAACAAAAAGAATAGTAAAAATAAATTAGTCTTTACCTCCAATAGAAAAGGCTTTAACAAAAGCCTTTTCTATTATCAATTATTTCGCTTTTACAATTCTCCAGTAGTTTTATATTTCTCTAATAACTATTAAATTTCTTCTTCTTTTTCTGATAAAATCCAAATTCTTTGTAATGGCAATTCTGTCTTTAAATCTTCAGAAAACTTTTCGTAATTTTTTAAAACAGCTTCAAATATATCATTTAATTCCCATAATCTTATCTTGAAAAAACTCTTTTTCGCTTCTTTCTTCACAGCACTTGAAAATCCAAACAAACTAACAAGAAGACCATGTTCAGCATTAAAAGTTTTCATTGTTCCTTGAAGACTACGAAAAGTAGCTAAATCAACTTGATTGTTTCCTGATTTGACTTGAATACATAAATTGGGATGGGAAAAACCAAACTGCCCTGAACCTGCAAGAATATCTACTCCTTCATCTGCTCCTATGTTTGATCCTTGCGTGAAATAACCTTCTGATTTCAAAATCTCTTCTATTAGTTTTTCTAGTTTATGACCTTTGTATTTTCTTAGTATATATGTTAGTATCCGATCTTTTGAATATTGCTTTATGTTAGTAAAATAATCACTGTTATCATCACTAATTTTTAGTATCTGGTCTTCTGAATTTTGCTTTATGTCAGCTGAATAATCACTGTTATCATCACTAATATTTGGTTTCGTATTACTTATTAATGCCTTTATTCTTTCTTCTGCATTTTCTCTATTTACTTTAAAAACTGTCAATAAGCTGCCAAAACTAAATAATAAATCTGGATCAAAATGTGCACGCGGGATATCAGTTTTCAACCATTTTACAGGTATTGTATGACTATATTCAAGTTCACTTCTATACTCATAATCCCCTATCACTTCGCCAACTGCAATAGTGGAATTGGTTTTGCGTGGTAACACAATTAATTCTCCCTTTTTAATGTCATGGGCAAAAGACCACAATTCAGATGCTATAGTTGAAATACTATTTTTGCTTTTATCAGCATACTTACTTGCGAGCATTTCCTTTATTTCTTTCATATCTTTAAAAGAACTAAGAGATTTTAAACCCCAGCCTATTAAAACAATGTTTTTATTTAAAGCAATAGATTCCAACTCTCCATATTTTCCAGCTCTTACTACCCAGACTGTCATATTTTACTCCTTTTAAATTATATTAAAGAAATGGAGAATATGTTTTCTTGTCAAGTTAATTATAGATACAAATATTTGATAGTTGCTTTATTAAATTTCTTTATAAGGAAATTCTATGAAGATGATATATTAGAGCTTGGTGCTTTTCCCTTGACCTGAAACTGTTAATTTTATTTACTGCACTAATCATAATAACCGACTGCCCTCATCCACCAAGATTATGATTTATCCTTTTTTATTTTTAATCAAACTGGATGAGGGCTTTTATTTGATTGAATAGCTCAGTAAACTTTCTTTTAACCTCTCCTCAGTCATTCTTTCTCCCCTCTCTTACAAGGAGAGATAGGGAGTGAGGAATTTCTCCTCCCCTCCTCTGATAGGATAGAGGGCGAGGTGCTTATAAAAAATCTTCCTTGACTAATAAGTATTAAAACAATGCAGAGTGTTAAAAATCAAAACTTTCAGAAGAAAGGAATGTTTCAATGCAACTGACTGACAGGGAAAAAGAGGAAATAAAGAGCTTGATTGACAAAGGGCAACCGCTTCCTGCTCATTACAGACACAAGCTGTTTGAAGAGCCATTTGAGACAGAGCTTATATGGCAGGGAAAGACTAATGAAGTGACAAACATTGTCCTTCCTTTCCAGTCCATAGAACACATTGACGAACCAAGAGAGGAAAAGGACTCTGCAGAAATAGGTCTGTTTGAGCTGGACAAACTGACTGGAAGGCAGAAAGGCGGATGGACAAACAAGCTAATCTGGGGGGACAACAAGCTGGTTCTGTCATCATTGAAGAATGGATATCTGAGAGAGGAGATAGAACAGGCAGGTGGATTGAAGCTCATTTATATTGACCCTCCTTTTGACGTAGGTGCGGACTTCTCTTTTTCAATAGAAGTTGGTGAAGGAGAGGAGCTTACAAAAGAGCAGTCAGTAATTGAAGAGCTGGCTTACAGAGACACATGGGGAAGAGGAACAGATTCCTATCTTTCAATGATGTATGAAAGGCTTAGCTTGATGCGGGATTTGCTTTCAGATGATGGAAGTATATACGTTCATTGTGACTGGAGAGTTAACAGTCATTTGAGGTTGATTATGGATGAAGTATTTGGGGGAGAGAATTTTCAGAGGGAAATAATATGGGATATTAGTGTATTAAGTGGTTTTAAGAGTTTAGCCCAAAATTGGATTAGAGGACATGATACAATCTTTTTTGTTACAAAAAACAGTACTTTTATTTTCAACAAACTATGCACTGAACATAGAATTGAATATATTAATAGATTCAATAAAATTGATAAAGATGGGAGAAAATATTTTGATGGAAGAGGAGTAAAAAGATATTTGGATGAAGTCTTAGAAAAAGGCAAAGCGATTGGTGATGTCTGGAATGATATAATGTCTTTTCAACAAATACCTACTGTGCAAGAACGTATAAACTATCCTACTCAAAAACCCGAAGCCTTACTTGACCGCATAATCAAAGCTTCTTCTAATGAAGGCGACTTAGTTGCAGACTTCTTCTGCGGTTCTGGGACAACTTTGTCTGTTGCAGAAAAGCTTAACAGGAAATGGATAGGATGTGATTTGGGACGCTTTGCAATTCATACTTCAAGAAAAAGACTTATTGATGTCCAGAGAAATCTCAAGAAGGATGGCAAACCTTACAGAAGTTTCGAAATCCTTAATCTTGGCAAATACGAAAGGCAATACTTTGTTGGAATTGATCCAAACCTTCCTGAAGAGCAGAAAAAAGTCCTGTCCATTCAAAAAGAAGAGCATTATATTAATATAATTCTTCAGGCATACAAAGCAGAACGAGTTTTCCAGCTTCCTCCATTTCATGGCAAGAAAGCTTCAACAATGCTTTATGTTGGTTCATACGACTCCCCTGTCACATTGTCTTTGCTTAATGAAGTGATTTCATCATGCAGGAAAAACAAGATTAGCAAGGTTGATGTTTTAGGTTTTGATTACGAGATGGGTGTAGTTCACTTCATGAAAGACGAAGCGAAACTCAGGGGTGTGAACCTTGCCTTGAAATATATCCCGAGAGATGTATTTGACAGGCGTGCAATAGAAAAAGGTCAGGTCCAGTTCTTTGATGTTGCATATATTGAAGTCCTTCCTGAAATAAAGAATCTCTCCCTTGTTATCAAGCTGAAAGATTATGGTGTATTTTACAGGCAGGATGATAACAGGGAAACAGAAGAGAGATTAAAGAACGGAGCTTTCAAGGTGATTGTTGAAAACGGGAATGTAGTGAAAATATCAAAAGACAAACAGGGAATTGTTTCAAGGGAAATACTTACTAAAGAATGGACTGACTGGATTGACTACTGGTCTGTTGACTTTGACTATGAAAGCAAGAAGGAGATAATAAAGATACAAGAGGGAGAATCTAAGAGAGAAGTCTGGACTGGCAGCTATATTTTTGAGAACATGTGGCAGAGCTTCAGGAAAAAGAAGGACAGAACACTGGATCTGACAAGTGTTTCTCATGAATATGAACAAAAAGGCAAATACAAAATAGCAGTCAAGGTCATAGACATTTTCGGGAATGACACAACAAAAGTGATAGAGGTGAGAATATGAAAAAAGAAAAGACCAGATACCCTCATGACGTCAGTAATCCAATGAATATCATTGACTTGGATAAACCATACTACAAGGATTTGCTTGAAGAAAACAAGAAGGTTGTAAAGGAATTAAAAGAAGCAGCAGACAAGGTAGAAGAAACAGGTTATTTTGTTTACATACTGACAAATGAAGCTAATGAAATCTTCTTTATTGATGTGACTGCTGATTTGAAACAGAGAATAACAAAACTCAAGAGAAGAGATAAACTGGTAAGACAGTCAAAAGTATTCGAGAAACTGGTTTACTTTGAAAAAGTGAAAGACTACAAAGAAGCATCTGTAAAAGTGAATATTTTCAAGAAATGGACAATGACAGCAAAGAGAAAACTGATAAGGAAAAAGAATCCTGAGCTAAAGGATTTGTCAGATGAGCTGTAGTAAATTGTAAAGGAGTTGACATGGCTTTGTTTGAAAATTTTCCAGAAAATCCATATGAGATAATAGACCCTTCCCTGAGATGGAAACCAGATGAAAATGAGATTATTGAACAGGATTATGCAACACTCATTCCTCCCTTGGTTGACAAGATAAGGAAAGGTGTAAAGGAATGGAGAAGAAGCAATTACAAGGGAGCAACTGAGACAACAAAAGCCTTGTTCAAATTCTGGTTTGATACAGAACATTATCTTGAAGAAAGGGTTCAATACACAGAAGATATTTTCAACAAATTCTGTTTTTACTTTGCACAAAGGGAAGCAGTTGAATCAGTAATATGGTTATTTGAAATAGAGAAAGCTCATGACCCATATTCACTTATGCGTTATGATAGCTCAAGCCAAATATCAGAAAAGATGTTTCCAGAAGACTGGACAAGATATGTAATAAAGATGGCAACAGGAACAGGCAAGACAGTTGTCATGGCAATGCTTGTTGCATGGGCATACTACAACAGGAAATATGAAGAAAGCAAAGACTTGAGCAATAATTTTCTTGTGATTGCCCCAAACATAATAGTTTTTGAAAGACTGAAATCTGATTTTAAATCACTTCAAATTTTTCACAAAAATCCCATTATACCTGACAATGGATTTGAAGGACAGAACTGGCTTGATGATTTCCAGCTTTCAGTTCACTTTCAGGATAATATAGGATTGATTTCAAACAATGGAAACATATTTTTAACAAATATTCAAAGAGTATATGAAAGCAGGACAAAAGAGCCTTCAATTGATGATGAGAACACAATGGATTACTTTCTTGGAAAGAAACCAGCAGGCAAGACAACTGACGGTAAACTTGATGTAGGTCAGATAATAAGAAGAATTCCTGACCTGATTGTCATTAATGACGAGGCTCATCATATTCATGATGAAGAGCTGGAATGGTTCAAGAATATAGAAGATATTTCCAACAATCTGCGTTTGAATGACAGCAAGCTTTCCTTGCAGCTGGATTTCACAGCAACCCCAAAGCATACTAATGGAAGCATCTTTGTAGAAACCATAAGTGACTATCCATTAGTTGAAGCAATAAAACAGCATATTGTAAAAACTCCAGTGTTGCCTGACAAAGCATCACGTGAGAAACTGAAAGAAAAAAGCAGTGACAAATTTACTGAACGTTACAAGGACTATCTTGACTTGGGATATGAAGAATGGGAAAAGTCCTATAATGAGTTTAACCCGAGTGGCAAGAAGCCTGTGCTTTTCATAATGACTGATGATACAAGGAATTGCGATGAAGTTGGTGAATTCCTGAAAACGCATTACCCGCTTCTTTCAGATGGTGTCTTGGTAATTCATACAAAGAGCAATGGTGAAATTTCAGAAGCTCCTTCTGATAGCAGCAAAAAGAAAGAACTGGAAAGCCTGAGAAAGCTCAGTCATGAAATTGACAATGAAGAAAACAAATACAAGGCAATAGTTTCAGTTATGATGTTAAGGGAAGGCTGGGATGTCAGGAATGTAGTTACAATGGTTGGCTTGCGTCCCTACAAAGCAAAAAGCAGAATACTTCCAGAACAAACACTTGGAAGAGGACTGAGGTTGATGTTCAGAGGTCAGGAATTAAAAGAAAAAGTTAGTGTCATAGGAACTTCTGCTTTTATAGAATTTGTGGAATCTATTGAAAGAGAAGGTGTTAAACTGGAATATGAACCAATGACTATTGGCAGTAAGTTAAATAACAAACCTTTCTTGATTGAAATAGATACTGATAACAAGAAGAAGAATATAGAGAACCTGAATATAAAACTGCCAGTATTATCTTCCCGCTTTTACAGGGAATACAAGAACATTGCAAACCTGAATATAAATGACCTGCCTTTCCTGAATATGAAACTTACAAAATTTGAAGAAAAAGACAAGAGGGAGATAATCTTCAAGAAGCTAGTTTTTGAAGAAGAAAGTCATAGAACAGAATTGCAGGAATCATACATTCAGAATTATCAGAATGCAATAGGTTTCTTTGTTCTTGCAATTACAAAAAGCATGCATCTTGTAGATGGCAAGGACTTCCTATATGAAAAAGTGAAGCAATACATTGAAACCAGACTCTTTGAAATACCAGTCAATATTGAAGACAGGAATGTGCTTTGCAATCTGTCAGAAGTGACTGTTACAAAAGGAATTATAGAAGCTTTTAGAGAGGCTTTGAACAAGCTGACTGTTGAGGACAGAGGAGTAACTGAATTAAAAGAAACTATTTCAGTAAAGAATACAAGACCTTTTCTTTCTGACTGGAAAGAATATATTTTTCCAATGCGTTCTATCTTTAATAGAATAGTAGGTGATAATAATCTGGAACTTAAATTTGCAGCATTTCTTGACAGTTGCAATGATATTATTTCTTTTGTAAAGAATTACATGCCAATAGGTTTCAAGATTGATTACAGGGATTGCGAAGGGAATATTTCAAATTATTATCCTGACTTTATAGTTCAAGAGAATAAAGATAATGTCTGGATTATTGAAACAAAAGGACTTGAAGATACTAATGCCTTGTTGAAAAAGGAACGACTTAAAGAATGGTGCAGAGAAGCATCAGAATTTTACAAGGATTGCAACTTCCACTCTCTATATGTCAAGCAAGGCAAGTGGGAAGACTACAGAGATAAGTTGAATAATTTCAAAGTGTTGACAGAAGTTTTCAAGTGATTGTTTAAGAAATTTTCAAGAAACAAATCATTTCTTGAAAATTTGTTCTACACTATCATTAACTTCTTTGCTGACTTTTTCAACAATCAGGAAAAGCAAATCATCAATATTATAAACATTCTTTTTAACTCTCTTTTGTCTATTCAGATTAAAGTATCTTCTTGTTCTTTTCCTTCTCCTTGTTGTTTTCCTTCTTGTTGGTATGATTGGATAAATGTTTGTCCCTTCTTCTGTTACAACTACATAATGAACATTAGTTCCAATAACTGCCTTCATTCCACCAACAACAGGATATACTGACTGGGATATGCTGTGTTTCAAATGCCCTGTCCTTCTTGGTGCAAGTGCCTTTGCCTGACTGGAGATTGCAGAAGCAGCAGCAGCAAGTCCTGACTTTGCTTTCTGGGGAGCAACCTGCCCCAGTGTTCTCAACTTGTTTGCTATTTGTTCTGCATCCTTTAAAAAATCAGACATGTTTCCTTACCTGACAATCGTAAATTGTTATATCACCTAAAATATAAGTCTTTACCATAATGACATAATATAATGA
>JAFGND010000087.1 GCA_016927185.1 Candidatus Coatesiibacteriota bacterium | reverse complement strand
TATCCCAATCCATTCAAGGATAGATTGAATATAGAATCACCATCATCAGGAGCTGTTTATGATATAACAGGGAGAAAGGTATATTCTTTTGGCAAGGGAATTAATAAGGTAGATACAAACAGCTGGAGAGAGGGTATTTATATAGTAAAGTATGGGGAGAAAGTAATAAAGGTTGTAAAGGTGAAATGATAATACTTAGAGCAACTCATGTGAAATTCAACAATATTAATTAAACTATATCTTTCTGATTATGATATAGTCCATAAATAAATAGACTATATCATATATCCATTGAAAAAGCAACTAGATTAAACCTGTTTCTCTTCTTTCCCCTTTTTCAATTTGTCCAGATAAGCCTTGAAACCTTTTTCCCCAAAATCAATCTGTCCCTTGCGTTCTGCTATCTTCCTGTATGTCTTTTTCTTGTCCTTGCTTACACCGCATGCAGTTGCTGCTATATCCTTCAACTTGTTCCAGTCAGTATGTCTGTAAGCCATAAGCCGGGCAGCTTCCATATTCCCACCACCATGTATAGCCATTGCAGTCCAGTTTGAACCTCTGCAAAGATGCTCAATCAGGCGAACCACGCGAAGTCTGTCTTCAGCAGTTGCTCCTTCCTTGGCTACTGGAGTAAAATACTTCTCAAGTTTAGGACCTATTACTGGATGAAACAAGTCCTTGGCAGCTGGAGCAGTTTCTCCCCAGCCTGTCAAAAACTCTCTTGCTATTGCGATATCCTCAAATGGAAGACATGTTGCTTGAAACTTTGTGCAATGTGCAAGAAGAGAATTGGGAATCCATGCTCCTGATGGATGCTCAAAACCTTCAAATCCTGCAGCAAGTGAAAGTGCATACAACGTCTCTAACTTGATTACCATTTCTGCCAGCTTATTCTTTACATGACCAGCTTTTTCAGCTCCAATATATTCTATAGCAAGATCAGCTGCACCAGTAAGCATGCAAAGCCCTCCACACTTGCAGCCTCCAGCGGTTATCCTGTGAACAGCAGTGAAGTATTCAAGCAATAGCGGGGTAAATTCATAGTCTTCACACATGAAAATTCTTTCGTTGGGAACAAACACATCTTCAAAAATGACAGTAGCCTGATGGTCTGCAAATTCCTTGCCAGCATCTATTTTCTCTATCTCATCTCCAGCAAGACGCAAATCCTGAGGAGTTCTTCCAAGAACATAAGTCATTCCTGGTGTATCAGCAGGGATAGCACAAGCGACAGCATATTCCTTTTCGTCCTCAGAAAAAGCGTTTGTAGGAACAATAACAACTTCATGAGCGAAAATAATTCCTGTCTGGTTTACCTTTGCTCCACTGATTACTATTCCATCATCACGTTTTTCTTTTATTCTCAAGTAGAAATCAGGATGCTTCTGCTTGTTTGCAGTCAGTTTTCTGTCACCCTTGGGATCGGTCAGAGTAGCAGTGCAAGCCAAATCGTTGTCTTGTACATATTTAATCCATTTCTTGAGCCGCTCGTGATAATCTGTCCCTTTTATCTCATCCATGTCATATGTAAGTGGATAAAGACCTGATATCGCTTCACTTCCAGTGCACCTATGACTGCAGCAACCAAGTACTTCTGCAAGAATCCTTGCCATTTTTGTCTTCTTTACTGCATCTTCCCTTGACATCAAGGGAGCGACATAAAAATTTACTAATCCATTCACTAGAGTTGATTCGACAGTCATAAGCGGTCCAATATCACTATCCTGTGCAAGCTCGTATACTTTCATCATGGCATTTAGCGATGATGAAAGAGGACCATAAGTTGTTGGATCATCTATCTTTTCTCCCCTGAACCATATTTCCATTGGTTTTCTCTTCTTGATGGATTCAAGATATTCCTGGCTTGACTTAAGTGTCATGATTACCTCCTATCGAATCATTTAATTAACATTGCAAATGAGTTCTCAGCATTGAAAAATGTCAAGAGAAAGGGTAAAAGTATTAGTCTTCTTTTGCATTAATAATGTCACTTCACCTATAAAAATCAAGGAGATTTTTTTTCACAACTCAAGTATCAGAAATAAACACTGAATCAATCAAATGTATTTCATTCTTGCTTGACAATAATTCAGGAAATCCCTCCCTTATTTTGCATGAAGAAAAAGGCAATAAGCATTCTGATTGCATTACTGATATTCCTGCTTTTCGTGGTTTGCAAGGAAGGTAATCCGTTTGCCAACAATTCCTTTTTTGTTGATAACAAGGCAGTAATTGATCCAAAACGCTGCATCAAGGATGGAAAATGTATTGAGGAATGCCCTGAAGATGCGATATTTTAGTCTGATAATTATCCTTTTTTCACAGATTTATGCATGGGAATTAGATGTATCTGACAATATTCTTTTCGAACAGAATGATGGAGGAGCATTTTATTCTGAGCAAACAAACTTAATTAATGTAGAATTATCAATGAACTTCAAGACCAGGAAATTCGATTTCCTGTTAAGAGACTATACATTAATTGGAATTTCTCAGAACATGAATACAAATGATATTTTCGGAGTAGAGAGTATAGAATGAATAAATTAATTATTGCTTTTTTTATTTCCATTTTGCTGATATTGCTATCAACTCCTGACTATGCTTCCTCAAGAAAACAGAGACCTTTTTCAGAAATAATTGCAGGAAGATGCATTACATGTGAATTATGCATTCAGAAATGTCCTGTCAAGGCAATCAGCAAGAATATTGATGGCAAGATAATGATTGACTATAAAATCTGCATCGGTTGTAGTGCATGCATTTAAACATGCCCCAGAAGCTCAATTGTAACAAGGGAGAAATAATATGAGAATCTTATCTGTAATCTTGCTGCTGTCCTCAATTCTTTATTCTACATCCTTGCCTGAGGTAAGAGATGCCATAAAGAGAAAAAAATACGAATGGACAGCATCAGAGAACTGGATTACAAGATTACCTGCCTCTATGCAGAAAAATATTGTCAAGAAAGCAAAATATCCAGTTTCCATGAAACATACCGGCCTTGCGGGATCACCTGCCCCTGCAAACTGGGACTGGAGAAATCATAATGGCAAGAACTATGTTACTTCAGTCAAGGATCAAGGAGGTTGCGGATCATGTTGGGCTCATGCTGCCTGTGCAATACTTGAATCCGCAATACTTATTGATACTGAAAATCCATCTTTTGATCTTGATCTTTCTGAACAATATCTTGTATCAACCTGTCTTCTCCCTGAAGAAGGCTGGCCAAATGATTGCGGGGGAGGTTCCCCGCTTGCAGTTGTCAGATTTCTTGCAAAACATGGTACTGTTACAGAGGAATGTTATCCATACAGTGGAAGGAACTCATCTTGTGATGAAAGATGCGAATTGTGGTTCAGGGAGCTGGTTAAGGCAACCACATGGGCTTATGTTAATTACCCAGGTATTGAATGGATGAAAGAGAATATACAAACCGGTCCAATATATGTAAGTTTCATGGTTTACTATGATTTCTTTTACTATGATTCTGGAGTCTACAAAAGAACAAGCAGCACTGAAGCAGGTTTGCATGATATAGCAACCGTCGGCTGGTCAGATACTGACAGCTGCTGGATTTGCAAGAATAGCTGGGGAGAAAACTGGGGAGAAAACGGTTTCTTCAGGATTGCTTATTATGCAGACAGCAAGTTCGGTATTGAAACCTCAACTCTCACCTACGATGATAGTGCGGAATATGCACAACAGCTAGTTCCAAATGGCGGAGAAAAGTATAATTCCAGTGAAAAAGTGAAATTCATTTTCAAGATCAAGGAATATGATTCTTCTACTGATTACGCAAACCTTTATTTATCAACCGATTTTGGTGTATCGTGGATTCAGCTAGCAACAGTTCCTGTTGATACAGGTTATTGCTATTTCACGATCCCTGCTTTACCTGAAATGCTTGCCAAAGTTGCATCCCAGAGAAACCCAGGGCTATATGATATAAGCGACTCAACTTTCTCTGGAAGGGGAACTGGATTCGCTAAGTTTAACAGAGCTGTTCCAGCAAAGAATAGCTTTTGCATATTCCCTCAACCTGCAAGAAGCTACGTAAATATAGCTTTAAATAGTTACAGAAAAACAGATGTATCTATAAGCATTTATAATCTGATTGGAATAAGAATATTGAACAAACAATGCTCTGTGGATCAACCTGCTGCTGTATTGAGACTTTCTCTTAAAAATATCGAGAAAGGGATTTATTTTATTGAAGTGAGAAATTCAGATTTCAAAGCAAACAAAGTCTTAGTTATTGATTAATCTCTTTATTTCCACTTCAAGCAGATTGGCAACTTCTTTGTTCCCAAGAACAGACCAGTGAAGATCACCTATATTATAAACAAATCTTTTTTTCTTCTCTTTTGCATAATCTATAGATAAAGTTTGAAGTGGTTCAGTCAGATCAATGCAGTTAATTTTTTCCTCTTTCAGCATTCTCTTAAGCTCATTGTTTCCATGAAACAGCTTGTTCATATTGAATCGTCCATATTGCTTTGGAAAGAAAGGAGCAGACCATGAATATACTTGTTCCTGGGTAGGAACTATAATCACAAGAAATCTTGTTTTCTTTTTTGCCAGGAATTCATTCATTCTTTTTATAATCTGAAAAGAAAGACTAATATTGTAATCTGTAAAATCATCAGTGAAATTCAGGGAAGTTATTTCAGATAAATTCTTTGTATCATCTCTTCCAAGCAGTTTACGTAAAAGCAAGTATGTATAACTGCTTTCTTTAAGACTCGTACTAATTCTTCTTTTCCAGGAAAGTCTTGAAAACTTGCTTTTCTGCAACAATTTTTTGTCTTTTTCAAGTTCAAAAAAAGGTTTGTATCTATTATAGACTTTATCCTTTGAATTGTCACCGAAATCATTACCAGTAAAAAAGAACAATAATACCAAATCTGGTTTATATTTTATTCCCTCGCGTTCAAGAAGAATAAGTTCCTGATCAGTTGAGTAGCCAAATACTGATAGATTAATTATTTCCCAATCTTTCCCCAGCAATTCTTTGAGATATCTGGACATCATCTCATCCTGGTTTACACCATAACCCCAGGTGAAAGAATCTCCCAGAATAACCAATCTATGTTTTTTTCTTCTATGATAATGGAAATCTTCTCCCCTGAAACCTCTACTATTTAGTGAAACAAAACTTATTCTAGATACTTCCTTTTCCTTGAACCAGCCTTTTGCATTATTCCTGCCTTTCCAGCCAAGTATCTTATCTGCCTCGAAAAACTGCTGTATAGAGCATGCTTCTTTGAGCTTTCTGTAAGCCATCTGCTTGAGTACAAATTCAGAGAGATTGTAACCCGCAATAACAGAAAGTATCAGGATTATAAATCTGAATATTAACTTTTTTCTTGAAAAGCCGGAAGCATCCATAAGGCAATAAAATAAAGTCCTGAAGATATAAGTCCAACAAACTTGAATCCAAAAGCCATTGCCATCAAAATAGCTAATACTGATGCAACAACTGATGCTGATGCATTAATTCCCCAAACCCAGGAAGAGAATGAGTTGTATTTTCCTTCAAGTTTCTTCAATCCCATGGGGAATGGTATTCCCATGAAAAAACCAACTGAAAATACCATTAATAATGCTATGATTCCCTTTACCTTTAATCCATACCCTAGAAATAGCTTGAATATGCAAGGCATTGATAATAAATAGATTATGTTTAATCCTATTACTATTATCAAGGCATATTTAGCAATCCTGAGAGTTTCCATTTTCAGGTAACCTGATAACAAACTCCCCAGACCTGATGATATTAGAAGGCTTATCAAGACTATTGATATAGAGTAGGTTGGATATCCCAGAAATAAGATGAATTTCTGCATAAAACTTATTTCTATAAGCATATAGGCAAATCCTAAACAGAGAAAGTAAATCATTATACTATATCTATTAGATAAATATTGAATAGACTTGTTGAATTTTTTCAATGGTAGTAAAATCAATAATATAGAGAAAATCATCGTTTGCAGCAGAAGAGAGCCCAGGATAAAGAGACCATAAGGTTTGTTAGCTCCAGGTTGTCCCCCTTTTCCTGGACTGGCAAAGTCTTTAAAGAACCTGTCCCATTTATAATACTCAAAGAAAAATGGCTTGTCATCATAAACAGGTCTGATATTATAAATGTATGATTTGTAATAATCTTCTCTTTCCTTTTCAGTTGTCAGATTAAGAAAAACAGTAAACGGATTGTCTTTTTCTTCTGGCATATTGGGAGCATAAATCAGCTTAATAAAAGGTTTTGTAACTGAAGCCCATTCAAAAACTTTTATCTCTTCATCAGTGAATGGAGTTTTTTTAATAAGGATGTTGCCCATATGCATTTCAGATTTGCCTACAAGAAATGCTATTATAATTATGTGTTTTGATGGATCTTTTATACCAATATCTTCCATGGCTTTAACACTGATAGATGCAAGTCTCAATGTCTCCCTTGGTGGTGTCATCAAGAATCTTCCTATGGAAAGTATTCCATCATCAGAAAGATGATTCATATAATCCTTTATTGCATCAACAGTATAAAGATAATTTTCTGACAGAACATAGGCACCTGAGCTTAAACCTGACCAGGTGTCAACACCAGTCATTTGTATTATATCAAACTTCTCATTAATTCTTCTTATGAAACTTCTGCCTTCTCCCACGAAAATCCTTGTATTAGGTTTGTTATAAATATCACCAGTGAATTCAGCGTACCTTTTTTTAACAAGATCTACAATTACTGGATGAAGTTCAACTCCCACAATATCCTTGGACATATAGTATTGAGCAACCCTTACTTCATTCCCTCCACCACTTCCTATGATAAGTACTTTGGGATTGTTCTTTATCACAAACGGTGCCTGGTACAAACCAAACAAGGTTTTCATTCCATAAATCCCTCTGAGAGAATCCAGATTGGTTTTTTCATACATCCATGTATTGGCATCACCATCAAGAGAGATATTTCTCATAACTGTACCTGTATCAAATCTTGCAGGATGTGTCCCTTCTTCAGATTTCACAACATCTATCCTGTATAGAGGATGCCATCTTGAATAATCTATTACTGCACCTTTAGCTTTCAGCGAAACTGAAAGAAGCTTCGATTTCGCTGGTTTTATAGGTATCAAATTGTCTGCAAAAGGTATCAATATAAGTAGAAGAGAAGATAAAACAACTGAATAGCAAAGTATCTTTTTATCTGATTTATCTGACAGGAATAATGCTGATATTGATGATAGAAAAGCCAGCAAGAATAATAATTGACTGGCTGTCAATGGTCCCAACAGCAAAAGCATTAACAAGCAACCAATTCCTGAACCACACATATTGACAAAATATAAAATGCTTATATGCTCAAGATATTTTCTTATTATAAATGCTATTGTAAGTCCTGCAAAAAAATAAGGTATAAACAAAAGAATATAATACAGCAAAAGATTGAAGATATTTTGTGACTTGAATCCGAATGTATCAAGAGGAATTCTTGCCAAAATGCTGAAAGATAACGGGATTGATAGTGCAAAAAAAGAAGTAATGTAAAACAGAATTCTCTTGCTATCAATATACTTGTCAAGATACGAAAACATGAAGGATCCTGCAGCCCCGAAACCTAACAAGGCAACAGTTATAACTACATAAGCGAGATGATGCCATAGCATGAATGAGAAAATTCTCATTTGAACAAGCTCAAGACACAATGTGATAGCAGATACCAGAAACATTACAAAACAGATATTCAATCTAGTTTTATTCATTTAAGGCATCCTTTTAACTTCCTTGCCTAGATTATATTCCGTTTTTTTCTCTCTTGGTATGTCTGAGTTCTTCATATAATTATATAAAATCCATATACCATGTCTTTGATTGTTTTTATATTTACCTTCTGACAAAATCTTGTTTTCCTTGTTGTACCATTTCCCGCTTATCAAAATATCATTTTTGTAAATTCTTATTTCGTAAGTTCCATCTGTTTTCTGGCTATACTTCTTGTTTTCACCTTCCCTAATTCCATTTTCATAAGTAATTTCTTCTCTAAGACTGCCTTTCGCATCTACAACTCTCCATACTCCATCACGTTTGTTATCTTTCTTCTTCCCTATATACGTAAATCCCTTGCTTTCCTCTTTCTCTTCTCCTTCATGAACCAATACAGGATTGGCTTGAGCATTCCTGAGCATATCAAATTGCTGCTTACTGACTTCCTTGCCTTCAAGATAATACACTGTCTTGAAAGCTGCACTATCCATGTTTGCTTCTCTCATTTGCCATTCACCATGAGGTAGATTGTCTTTAAGAGATCCTTTTTTCATAAGAACACCTGTCTCACTATATTCCTCAAGGCTATCCTGCTTACCGACTGTAATATATCTTTTTTCCTTTATATTTCCATTTGGATAATAAATCAATAATGAATTTATATTTAAACCATTACTATCAAATTCCTCTGTTCTTAGAAGAATGCCATTTGCTGATTTGAAATTCCATTTTCCTACCTTTTTTCCGTTCTTTTCCTCTCCAAAACCATATGTTCCATCATCCTGGATTAATCCTTTTTCTTCTTCCTTCACTGAGAATTCCTCATTGACTTCCTTGTTCTTTGCATCAGTATATATTGAGTATGCAATTATTGAAAACAGGATAAACATGAAGAAAACTCCAACAATAATCAGTCTCTTATATCTGTTTCTGTTTTCTTTCTCAATATTTAAATCCTGGTCTCTTGAATAATCAAAGAATTCCAGCTTTGATTCTTTTTCTTTTGTTTCTTCAAAATTCCTAAATGCATTTGATTTTGGTTCAGCTTTCCTGATTTTCTTTCTTATATTTTCCAGGTCTACTTTTTGCCAGATCTTTGGAGGTGGAGATTTGCATTCAGGACAGAATTTATCATTCTCTGTCAATAAACATCCACAGTGTTTGCAGTTCATTTATTATTATTGGATACTAACATATGAGAGGATCTTTACAAGAAGCTCTCTTAAGTTTTTTCTTGAAGAAATAATATCAATGAAACCATGTTTCTGCAAGAATTCAGCTCTCTGGAAACCAACAGGCAACTCCTCCCTGATTGTCTGTTTTATAACCCGTGGTCCTGCAAAACCTGCAAGCGCATTAGGTTCAGAGATAATTATATCTCCCAGACTTGCATAAGATGCCATAACTCCTGCCATTGTAGGATCAGTAAAAATTGATATGTAAATCAAGCCTTCCCTTGCAAATACTCCTGCTATTGCTGATGTCTTAGCCATTTGCATTAGAGAAAGTATTCCTTCCTGCATTCTTGCTCCACCAGAAGCATTAACTGTTATTACAGGACAACGATTCTGAATTCCTCTCTTGAAAACTCTTGCAACTTTTTCTCCGACAACACTCCCCATGCTTCCGCCTATGCAACTGAAGTCAAGCAAACTCATTATTACGGGATGCCCGGAAATACTCCCTTCCCCTGCAATACAAGCTTCATTAATACCAGTTTTCTTCTGCATATCACCTATTCTTTTAGGATAAGGTTGTGTATCAATAAACTCAAGGGGATCCTTTGGTATTAAAGTTCTTCCAATCTCTTTTGTAAATTTTCCTTCATCCAGCAAAAAAGACATATACTGTCTGCTTGATATTCTGAAATGAAACTTGCATTCAGGACAGGTCCAGAGGTTTTCTTCAATTACTTTCTGATAGAAAACCTCATTGCAGTTATCACATTTTGCCCAAAGTCCATCTGGAATATCTGCTTTGGTAGATGTCTTTATACTTGGTTTACCAGGACTATCAAACCAGTTTGCCATTATTGCTCTATTATTTCAACATTAGCTCTTGGGATGGTTTCATCTTCTCCACCTTCCAGCGTAACATTAAACACTCTTACATGAGCTTCACTATCAATCAATTCCAGTTCTGGTGGCAAATCTTTTATTTTACCAAGAATCCCGAAAAAAGGTACTCTTATCACTCTGACAGGAGAACTCATTTCTACAACGGCCATTTCCTTTTCTGCTGCCTTCAGATTGACTTTATCAACATCTGGTAATGGGATTACAACCTCCGGTCTTATAACTCCTGCCCTGATTTGAGTTGCTCCGTTAGCAGAAGCGATTCTTCCTTCCATTTTCTTAAGCAAGTCTGCAGTGTATTTTGCCATTCTAATACGGCCAAAACCTTCTGTTATAACTAATGTAATGCCATTCTCTTCATTTCCAGTTATTGCAACTCCCAGATCATATCCCAGGAAATCCTTTAGATCTTTTGCATCTATTCCACCTGTTACTATTGCTGATGCCTTCATTTCAATAGCTCTTTTAATTGCCGGTACAGTAACCAGACTTCCCCCTGCAAGTATTTTTCCTGCAGCATCAGATGGAATATCTGATGCTTCTATTATCTTGTTGGGATCATCCGTTATAAGTTTCAGCTCTCCATGTGTTTCAGGACCTATTCCAAAAATACCTTGTATAAATGCAGCTGGTGTCTCAACAACAACTCCTTCCTGCGGGATTATCTCTACCACTTCCCCATCTATATATGCCTTGACTTCAACAGGAGTTGGAGGTTCCCTCAGCATAACCTGACCCGTTATTTGGGAAACAGATTCTATAGTACCATTAATTGTACTCTTGCACTCTGATTTGAATAATCCAAAGAAACCCTTTGTTCTGGCAATAACTTCATCAATCTGTATAGAATCTCCCTCTTTCTTAAGCATATACTCCCTGATTTCTTCAGGTGGTATAGATAATTTATTCGCAATATTGAAAGATTCAACATTTCCAGGAAGATTGGTTTTTGCAACAACCATTTCTGCTTTCACTTTCTGTCCTATCTTTACAAGAACATCACCTTTCAAGGGAAGACGTCTTCTTTTCTTGAATAATATCTTATCTGTTACTTTTAATCCCGGACTGTATGCATGAGCCATTTCTATCTCCCCTTTCTATCTAAAAACTCTTTCAGGATAAGCTTTCAATTCCAGCATCCATTCCTTCAGTTTCTTTACTCTAACTGCAGGATCTGTTGGAATTGGAACATAACTCGTTCCATCTGTATTTCTTATCCTGCCTCTTCCATCAAGAATAAGTCCAACCACTCCACCTGTAACTTCTTTAGTAATGGGTTTGCCAAATCCTGCTCCGACATCAAACTTGCTTGTCGGTTCAACCAGTACTGTTGCAGTTTCTCCCAAATTCAAAGGCAGGAGTTTCATTTGTCCATACAACAAGTCAATTACTTGCCTTCCACTCTTGAAATCAATTGTAAACTTGGCAACTTCAGCACCTTCTTTTTTTGTGGAACCTGATAGACAGATGCAAGTGCCAAGATGTATAAGACAGTCCATTTCGAATACTTCCATAGCCGCCTTATGACAATCATGCTTTATATCCTCATTCTCTATCGAAGCTAAAACACCTAACTGTGGCATCATGAATATGCTATCAACTGCCAGTTTAGTGAATCCTTCCGGCATAAATGCGTCAATCATCATCATTGCTGATTGATGCCTTCTAGGGGCATGACTTAATACTCCTCCTGATCCAACAAGTAAGTCGAGATTCATCATATTTACAAGAGTAGCTCCTGATGAGGTTTGATCAAAAGCATCTGAAATTGTTCTTTCTTTCTGGACACCCTTCAACCCTACAGCGAATGACCTGTGGTGATTGAATGCAAGCCTTAAAGCTTCCTTGGCAATGGCTTGTTCAACAATGAGCTCTTCCATAAGCTGGGGGATTGTTGTTGGTCTAATCATTTTATTCTTTATCCTGTTTCTTATGTCAGATTCATCAAAATTGAAAGGAACCCACCTCATAATATTTTCAAGACCAGCTTCAGCAAGCACGTTGGATATAGAATAGCTCATTCCAAGATTAGCTGAAACTGTTCTGTTGAATTTCCGCTTTCCCTGGTCTGTTCCTTCTATCTTGTCATCATGGTCTACAAAAACAGAGAAAATATCAGTCGTTGCTCCTCCAATATCAACACCAACCACCTCAATCTGCTGCTGCTCAGCAATAAGCTCTATAATAAAACCGACAGCTCCTGGAGTCGGCATTATTGGGGCATCTGTCCAATCCATTAGCTTGTCATACCCTGGAGCTTGTGCCATTACATGCTCCATGAATAACTTATGAATTTCCTCTCTTGCCGGACCCAGATTCTCCTTTTCCAGTACTGGTCTTATATTTTCTACAACCAGAAGAGAACATACATTCTCTAGAAGTTCTTTTACATTAGTTATTGCCATGTTATTTCCTGCATAGATCACCGGAAGATTATATGATTTTCCCAATCTTGGTTTTGGATCTGCTGCTTTGATGATTTCTGCCAATGTTATTACATGTTTCGTTGTTCCTCCGTCAATCCCGCCTGAAAGCAATATCATATCAGGTCTTAAATGCCTTATTCTTTCAATCTGCTGATGAGGCAATCTCTTGTCATTGGTAGCAAGAACATCCATGACTATAGCTCCTGCGCCTAATGCTGCACGTTGAGCACTCTCAGCAGTCATGCTTCTTACAACTCCAGCTACCATCATCTGGAGGCCTCCACCGGCTGAGCTTGTAGATATATATAAATCAGCTCCCACTCCATCAACTATTGGAGTTTGTATTTTTCCATCTTTCAAAAGCTTTAGACCGGTAAGTTCTTCCAGTTCTTCAATTGCATTTATCACTCCTCGAGTAACATCCTCAACTGGAGCTTCAACTGTTGTAGGAGCTTCACCTCTACGTATCAATCTATATTTACCTTCTTTTTTCATTATCAATATTGATTTTGTAGTTGTACTCCCGCAATCAGTTGCAAGAATTATTTCTATGTCTTTAGCCATAGACTTAAGGCTCCTTTCTTATCTTTCTCTTACTTTCTCAACTTTGCATCTTCATCTTCAATAGCTTGAAGCAATCGTTCTATGTTTCCTCTTTTCTCAAGAAATTTTGTAAGTTGATCATAACGTTTCCCCTTAAAAATGCTAAGCACTATTGGAGACAAACCTACTAAAAGCTGATTAGAAATAAAATTCATTGGTTTTATACTTTCAAGGAAAATTATTGCTGGAACTGTCATTTGACGTTTTGTCACTTCTTTAGATGCCCATGAAATAAACTCGGCATCTTCTTCAGGATCTTCCTTGTCTTCCTGAGTGGGCATATACCACCACTCAACTATCCCTTGCCATGTGTTTCTTAACATACTCAATTATTTCCTCTCTCTTTTCTGGCAAGAAACGTATTGATATCCCTCTAAATCGTTCTAAACGGCTTCTGCCACTAAATGGACTTAGTAATACTCCTTTTTTGTCAATGAGAAAATTCCTGAATCTTGACCATTCATAAGTTTTTTTTGAGAAGACTGTTTGTATTACTATTTCATTCTCCTTGAAAGTATAGGTAACAGGGGTGAAGAATTCCCATAAAGAGGATAGCATTATTACTATTCCAAGAAACATGTATAATGTTCCCCATACAAAATATAAATAAACAAAAAGTGCAATAAGAAAAATGCATATTAAACTGGCAGCTCTTTTCTCATCCTTTAGGGGAAAAACTGTCCATGATATTGTTCTAGAAGGAATGTCGCTTTCAATACTATCTATCAATTCCTTGTTTTTCATGCTTGTAGCTGATTTAAAAAAAAGACTTTTAGTCAAGTTTTCTAGTAAAGAATATAAGTCATATTAATGATTTTCAGATTTGAAATATATAAAAAAACTTTTTAACTCTGCAAAACAATATTTAAGACTGTCTTGCAGAGGATAAAAACATCTTAAAGCAATTTACAACATTCAATTCTTAGCTGAATGTTTCTGCACAAGCTCCAGTACCTTCTTCCTTACCTCTTCCCAGGTAATCTTCTGTGCAGCCTTCATAATCCTTGGTATAATACAAGTAGTCTTCACATTTGAGAGCAGTTCTTTCCATAATCCTTTCAGAAACTACTACCGGTTTTAAATATTTCTTCATTTCATACCCCTTTAACTCATTTCAATTATTTGAGTTTGTATCTTCTTCACATTGAAGAGATTTACAAATAAAAAAGCGGTTCTTACGAACCGCTTTTAAAGAATTAAAAATTAACTCCAGGTCTCAGCACAAGCAGTGGTTTCTTTACCGCGACCAAGATATTCGTCCATACATCCTTCATAATCTTTTGCGTAGTAAACATAATCGTCGCATGCTAATGCTGTTTTTTCAAAGATCTGCTCTGATCTGATAATTGGCTTACTATATCTCTTCATTTAATCATTCACCTCCCTGACATGGTTTCCCTTTATTGATTCATTTTGAAGTTGTCTTAATAATACAATAAAAATTGTCAAGAAAAAAATTTCACCTCTTAATGATTTTGTATTCGCGAGTTTTATGTCAAATTTCTGTATAAGTATTAGATATCTTGAAAGGAGAAATTATGAAAAAACTATCTGTGATTGCATCCATTTTACTATCAGTATTCCTTTGTTTGAATTGCGATAATGATACAGATGATAGTGAAGAATATGCAACGGATCAATCTGCTATAGCTGCCTTGATAAAAAATACCTCATATCTTGATTTCAGCGATTCCTATTCTGAAGACAAATATGAACAAGATACTGTTGGGGGAGATATTGATCCTTTAGCATGGTGGCGTACTGCTCAACGCCCATTTGACAAGGATATATATATAAAACAAAGAGCTGATATTTGTACTGTTGATGTAACAACCTATCTGAAAGGTTATTTCAATATTCAGACTCTAACAGAAATCATTCAGAAAGACTTGAATGATACAGGACATCGTATTATAGTCTTAGAAAGAACTGGAGACATTTCAGATCCATATCGCGGCTGGACAATCAAGGAAATTACTGGTATAGCAATGGATACCCAGGAAAATACTCTCAAAATAGATTCAGTTAGAGTTGAATGCGGTTCTATAGATACTCTGATAACATCTGTATCAGATTTGTTCCAGGTTGAAAATATTGCTCTTTTCCCTGCAAATACTCTTGCAACAATTACAGTATATGGACCAGGTGAGAATGAGATTGTTTTCATACATTCACACAAAAAAGACACAAAATATCAATCAAGAAGACCATTTCAATATATGGGGAATAATACTTTCAAGGGAGATTGGTATACTCCAGAAGAACCTGAAAGATATCATGTTTTTTTCGATGTCATAACTCATGATTCCATGTTTACTGATGATGAAGCTTATTCAAGCAAAGCCTGGGGCTTACCCTATGATATAGAATAAGGATTTTTAAAACTCATTTTACTCGAAAGCGGTTGGAAATCTCACCGCTTTCATTTTTTGGAGATCTTCTTTTTCACGATTCTTGGAATGAAGCCAGGCTTCTCCTCTTGGAAAGGATCAGATTGAACATTTGCCTGTCTTTTTTCTTCATGATGAATACTTACCAATGAAACATTATTTCTGTTATCTTTAGTTTCATTTTGATGAGTAACCATTTTATGATGTTTTTTGGCATTTGATTTATCTTTTTTTTGCTTAAAAAAATCCCTCTTTGTATTCTTGCTGTTTATAAAGATCTCTGTTTGTTTACTTTTTCCTACGTTTAAATTGCTTTTTTCAAAAATATCCAATACCCTCTGACAGAAGCTTGTTTTTGATCTTAACAGGAGCTGAATCTTCTCATTTTTATTTTCTATTAATATATTCTCCGCTATCTTGTAAGCACTTGAAATATGGTATGATGATTTGCTATCATTCATGCTATCATAAATATGATAAGCCAATAAATTCAGCTTGAGATCGAAAACAGTTGCTTCTACCGGGGGATTATAATGCTCAAATAATACTTCCAGAATAGAAAGTGCACTATCAAGATCGTTTTTATTTTTAAGAGTCAGATATTTCTGAAAATGAAACAATATCTGCAGATACTCTAGCTGAGCCTGATAGTAACTTATCTTTATTTTTAACCATTTTGGTGGGATAAGAGCTTTCAGTTTGTCTAGTATTTCCACCACATTAACCCAGTCTTTTGTTGCAATGAAGTATCTGCATATACCTATCAGACAATTGAACCTTAAAAGCATATCCTCTACAGTAAATGCTGTTGCAACTGAATGCTTCAATTCCCTGAATCCATATTCAGTATTACCTTTATATAATTCAGACAGTCCTGTATGAAGTCGAGCCAATGCTATTAATCTTCTGTTATGCTGATAAAAAACAGCTGATTGATTAATAACCTCTTTTACCTTATCATAAATACCCAGAGACAGATAAAGACCAGATAGAACCAGATTGCTTTCAGTTACATATATGCTGCTGCTCTTTTCCCTGGCTAACCTGCTTATCGTTTCTGCCACTTGATGACATCTTTGTATTAGTCCACTCTCAGCAAGCAAGTTGATATATTTTATAAGTAAATTAAGTTCAAGCTCGTGTTCTTCCTTATATTTCAAGCATTCAAGCGCTTTTTCATAAGTCAACCTGGCATCCCTGTAATTTTCCATCGATTTATATAAATCTCCCTCTAACTCAAGAAGATTAGTCCATTTATAAGCTATGTTGAATGACTGGAAGTATTTCTTTGCATTCAATAAAACTTGTTCAGCCTTGTTAAAGTCATTTGTTTTATACAAAACATAGGCTAGCTTAAGTTCCCATGAAGATTTTGAGTAGAAATGATTTGCAGAATTTGCATAATTAATAACATCCCCTGCAATTTCAGAGGCTTTATGAAACTCCTTTTCCTCAATATTCAATTTATAATAAATATGAGAGATCTTATATAAGAAACTGCTATCTTTATAACTTTTAAAATATGAAAAAGCTTCTTCAAGAGATTTATCAGCAAGTTTGTATTGACCAAGTTTGAATGCTATGCTACCTATAAGAAAAGATATGCTTGCCTGAATTTCCTCGTCTTTCCATCTTTTTACACGTCTTTGCAGCTCAAGTATCATCTCCTGAGCCAGTATTCTGGACTCATATCTTTTTGAATATTCTGCCTTGAGAAGCCAGTATTCAATTATCTCTTTTTTATCCTTCATATTTCTGACAAGTTTATCAAGTTGATTTATCCTTCTTTTTATTTCCTGAAGAGAATCCTGATGAAGAAAATAGTAAAGATAAAATAGGGATATAGTGAAAGTAAGCATCCTTGAAGGTTTTGGAATCATTTCAAGCTTTCTTAAAACTCTAACCAATTCATTCCATTGTTCATCCTTCTGAAATAATCTTGCTAATTTCATTCCCAACTCAGAAGCTTCTTCATATCTTCTTGATTCAAAAGCATGATAGAAGCATAGAGATAAATCTGATGTCCAGTTACTGCATTGATGCAATATCTTAAGGTGATCAAACCATTTAGCATGCAATTTTATTTTGTCTTCTTTTGGAATTTCGGAAACAATGATATCTCTTAAAAATAGGCATCTAAAAGCAAAAGAACCCTCTTTTATATCCAGGTCTGAAAAGAAAAATTTAATCTCATCTATGTTTTTCAAATTGAACTTGTAAATCTCTTTAAGATGATTCAAATTCCATTCATTTCCTGACCATGAAAGAATACTGATAACCTTTCTTTCTTCTGTTCCGAGTTTCTGCAAATATTCATGAACTGCATCCTGAATCTTGTCTTTTCTTTCAGGTAGAATTCCACACTCTGCAAGCTTGATAAAAACAGGATTTCCAAAAGAAATAAGCCTTTTTTCAATCTCTGTTGTTATCTTGTCTTTATTTCTTGAACTACTGATAATTGTCTTGCATTCGTTAGCATCTAATTTCCCCAAATCAATATGGTGAAAACACCAATTCTTGATAATTCTATCATCTAGCTTATCTATTGATCTTGATATATATACCAGGCAAACAGATTGCTCATTTTGAACATTATATAGCCTTGAAACAATCTTCTTTAATCTGTTCTTGTCAGAAATCATTAGTTTATGGGCATCATCAATACATATCAATAGCTTCTTGTTACCTGTCATTCCGTGATTTTTGATGAAATCAATGAAAACATCATCTATAAACTTGTTAACGGCTTCTGAAGGCCAATCTAAAAAACACTTATTGCTTTTTACTCCCCATACACTTTCTGAAAAGAGCGGGAAAATCTCTGTCCATTTTGCTATTATCTTTTCCCTGTCAGGTGTTTTGCTGAAAGCTTTGCCAATATAAGAGAAAAAGGCCTTTTCCAATGCTGAAAATTCAATCGGAAACTTAACTGCTAATATATTATTTAAAATATCAGCAAATAAAGGGATATTACCATGTCTGCTTTGTCCAGAACCATAAAACAGGTTAGCATTAGCATTCCGTGAGAACTCCTTTATCAAGGTGGTTTTACCAATACCAGCTTCCCCTGTTATTTCAACAAAAGCAAATTGCTCATTTAATGCTTTAGCTAATATTTTCTTTTCTTGTTCCCTTCCTGCAAAAACCTCCCTTGTTGAAGGATAAGCAATTCTGGTTTTTTGCTGGGGAGTATATATTATTATTTTAGGTTTTGCAGCTTTTTCTGCATCTTTATTCTCAACAGCTATTTCTTTATCTAATGCTTTCTCTTCAGTAACAAGCAAAGTCCTTTTCCTGAAAGCATCACCATTCTTGATAATTAAATCAGCACCTTCTTTATCAGCTCTTTCAATAAAAAGAATTTTATCATTAACAGAAACTCCTGATAGTACTTCATCTGCTGAATCACTAATACTATCAATGAGGTTTACCTTTTTATAACTCCCCAGAGTGATTATGTTTATCTTGAAATTATCTCTGATTGAAAAACCTGGAAGATTGATTTCGCTTTCTTTTATAAAAGGTAATCGTGAATGATCTGAATTCACTAATAATTCAAAAAACCAGCTATTTGCCTTTGTGTTTATAAGATAATAATAATCAATGCTATCAGGTATTCGCGATAACAAATAATCAATTTCCTTGAATATTTGATTCCAGGTGCTTTTCTTTAAAGCAATACTTGAATTTACTGGAAAATGTCCCTTGAAACAAAAATATTCCAGATTGCATTCTGCATCAAATTCCCTTTGTTTTCCAGGAAAATCAGGTAAGCTGAATTCCTTGAGAAAACCTGCTATTTCATCCAGTTTATAGGAAATTTGTTTTCTTGCTTTTTCTGCCATCTCTCCCCTAGGAGTAAGAAAGACTAGCTGACCATTTGCAGTACTTAAATCGAGAAGATCCTCGTTCTCTCTTTGCCAGCTTGAAGGAAATGCTATCATCCAGGGAGCAGTATTGGTAAGCGATTCAGTAACTGCATCAAATGCAGTGCCAAAAATGAAACTCTGTCTTTTTCTTCCAAGTTTTAGCAGAGAAACAGTCAGATTCCCTTCAAAAAGTGCTGCTTTTATTTCCAGTGGTTCAAGTGATTTGAAAATCTTGATATAACCTTTTTTGAATTGCTTCTGCTGGAATTTCATCATTATGGCTCTTGCCAGGATAATTGCTTCTTCTTTATTAGTATTCTCATTAAAGGCGAAATAAAGAACAGGTTTCATTATTCCAAGTGGTATCAAACCTGCTTTGCAAAGAATATCTCCTGTGTACTTGAAAAAAGCATTATTAGCCTTGTATTCTTCTTTATTCTTTCCTGAAAAGGTAAATGAGATAGCCAGTACAATCCTTCTGAAATCCAGATATTCTACAGCATGCCTGGTTTTATTATCTGAGATAATTTCCTTTATCCTGCTCAGCTGATTGAATATTAATGGAGTGCAAAAATAGCCAGGTTTAGCCAAAAAAGACTTCCTTTGATGTCAGCAAAAATGAAGCAAATTCAAATGCATTGATAAACAATAATGAACAAAATCCTTACTAATAATTGTTTAACTAAACAATCTTTATTTTTTCTAAACAGCTACTTTAGCTTTTTCAGCTTCTTGTAGACCCTTTTCAAATGCAGTTTTATTAATATCAAACATCTTCGAGGGAACTGTGCTTTCAATTGCCTTAAGCATTCCTTCCCTGCTTACCATTTCAGTAATTCCAGTGAAAAATCCAAGCATGACTATATTTGCAACAATCTTCTTTCCAAGATCTTCAGAAAACTTGGTCGCTTGAATTGAAAAATGCTTGATATTAACTAAATCTTCAGGATCTACTTTAACCAGATCGCTATCCGTCAAAAGAAAAGTACCTGGTTTCAAGTTTTTTCCATATCTTGCATATGCAGCCTGACTCATTATGATTACTGCATCAGGATCAGTTACATGGGGATAGTCTATCTCTTCTGAAGAAATTATTACCTGGCTTGAACAAGCTCCTCCACGTGCCTCCGGTCCATAACTCTGGGTAAAAGAGACATTAGATCTATCATATATAGATGCTCCTTTGCCAATAATGTAACCTGCAAGAATTATACCTTGTCCTCCAAAACCACTTACGCGGATTTGATAATGCATCATTTATTCTCCTTTAGTTTCTTACAATATTCCTCATAATTGTCTGTAAAAGTCGGTTTTTCAGAATCAACAAACTTGCCAACAATTATTTCTGATGACATTGTTATATCAGTTTTAGCTGGATCAAATCCATGCCTTATAACGGATCTTTGTTGATAGAATCTCATAATATCAAGACCAGTACCTAGCTTATTGGATCTGGCATAAGATGTCGGGCATGGAGATATAACTTCAATAAACGAAAATCCTCTTTTGGTCATGGCTTCAAGAATTGCATTCCTCAGTCTCCTTACATGTAATGTTGTCCATCTTGCTACATAAATTGCTCCAGCTGCTGAAGCAACATGAACAAGATTGAAAGGATGCTCAAAATTCCCATAAGGAGAAGTTGCTGATATTGCTTTCATAGGAGTAGTAGGTGCTACCTGACCACCTGTCATTCCATAAGTGAAATTATTGACGCAGATAACCGTCAAGTCAATATTCCTTCTTGCTGCGTGTATGAAGTGATTGCCTCCTATAGCAAACAAATCACCATCACCTGAAAGTATTGTAACATTCAGTTCAGGATTGGCAAGTTTAATACCAGTAGCAAATGGAAGAGCTCTGCCGTGAGTTGTATGAAAGCTGTCAAGATTCATATATCCTGGTATTCTTCCTGTACAACCTATTCCACTTATAACAGTAGCTTTGTCTCTGTCTATTCCACTTGCTCTCAATGCATCAATATAGCATGTTGCAACAATTCCAATTCCACAACTTGGACACCAGATATGAGGTATTCTGTCCTTCCTCAGCCAATCATCCATTGGATGTTTATCTATGACCATTTTTTAATGACACCTCTATTTCTTTTATTATTTCTTCAGGACTATGGATTTCTCCTCCAGCATGCCCGATTTGAAAACAAGGGCATCTTCCAAAATTAACTCGCTCAACTTCTATAGAAACCTGACCAAGATTGTTTTCGACAGTAAACATGGATGTTGCTATGGAAGCAATTTTCCTGATGACATCTTCAGGAAAAGGCCATACAACATTTAATTTCAAAAGACCAATCTTCATTCCCTTTTTTCTCAATCTTCTTACTACTGAAAGAGATGGTCTCGCGGTTATGCCATAAGAAACAATTACTATTTCTGGATCGTCATCCATATAAAATCCCTTATAATCTGCTATTTCCTTTTCATTCAGTCTGATTTTATTAACCAGTCTTCTAACCAGTTTATTTTGAGTTTCAGCATTAACAACTGGATAACCTCTTTCATCATGAGTTAAACCAGTTACATGTATCCTGTAACCGTCTCCTGCATTAGGTGCCCATGGAATATTTTTTTCATCATAAGAATACAACTTGAATTTATCAGGGGGCAAGGGAGGTTTTCTTCTTGGTTCAAGTACTATTTTATCTTCAGGCAGGATTGTCACTTTTTCAGTCATGTGTCCAACTGCCTCATCAGTCATCACTAATACTGGTGTTCTGTACTTCTCCGATAAATTGAAAGCTTTTATTGTAAAATCATAAGCTTCCTGTGGAGACCATGGAGAAATTGCTATTATTTCATAATCACCATGACTGCCCCATCTTGCCTGCATCATATCAGCCTGTCCAACCAATGTTGGCAGTCCTGTACTAGGACTTCCCCTCTGAACATCTACAAGCACACAGGGAGTTTCAGTAATAACTCCCAGACCCAGATTTTCCATCATCAGACTGAAACCTGGACCAGAAGTAGCTGTCATGCTCTTGACTCCACCCCAGCTAGCTCCAAGTATGCAGTTCATGGAAGCTATTTCATCTTCCATTTGAATAAAGACTCCCCCTATTTTAGGTAAACGCTGAGACATTCTTTCTGCTATTTCAGTTGCGGGAGTGATTGGATAACCGGCAAAAAGCCTGCACCCTCCAGAAATTCCTCCTTCAGCGCATGCTATATCTCCATTCATGAAAAATTCACCATGCATCAGTTCTTTGCCTCCTTGTTGAGCTTATGCTCTTCTTCCCCCTCATCAATAAATCCTTTTGATTCTTCCTCATTATAAATAGCAAATTCTGGACAGATAAGCTCGCAAAGCCTGCACATGACACAATCTTTTGTTTCATCTATTTCGGGAGGATGATAACCTGATTTGTTAAACCTGTCAGAGACATATAAAACCCCTTTAGGGCAGAATTCTACACAAAAACCACAACCTTTACATCTTTCTTCAATAATAATAAGCTTACCCTTAACCTTTTGCATTGCTTTCTGATTAAAAGGTCTTGTTTTAGCTGTTTTAGATTGCTTCCTCATTACTACTCCTTATTATTACTAGTTATAATAAGGGTTTTAGATTTTTTTTGGTAAAGCTCTGTCAAGAAAAAAGTATCTGTTTTTTCTTCTGCTTCTTTCAAATCCATATATATTTCTTAACCTTGATTTTCTACAGGATAGATGCTGACCTTTTTTCTATTCTTGTCATATCTTTCAAAAGTTACCAATCCATCAATCAAAGCGAATAAAGTGTCATCATCTGCACGCTTCACATTTAAACCTGGATGAATTTTAGTTCCTCTCTGTCTTACAAGAATAGTTCCAGCCTTGATATATTCTCCACCATAACGCTTTACACCAAGCATTTTAGGTTTGCTATCCCTGCCATTCCTTGAACTTCCTACACCTTTTTTATGAGCCATTTTTATTCCTCACTAGTGAATAATTCCTTTTTTCTTACCAATATCTGCAAAAATTTCCAAAACCTTTTCCATATCCGATTTTTCATGAGTAGCCATATAACTTGTTCTTATCATTGCCTGACCTTGCTGTACAGCTGGTGATATTACAGCATTTGCAAAAACACCTGCTTTATAGAGATCATGCCAGAAATAGAAGCAATCCATGTCTTCACCAATTTCTATGGGGATTATTGGAGTAACACTGTTTCCTGTATTGAAACCCAGGGATTTAAACCCGTCAAGCATAAAATTGGATATATTCCAGAGTTTCTCTCTTCTTTCTGGTTCATTAATTATGATTTCAAGTGTCTTTAACACTGTAGCTACTACTGCAGGAGGCATGCTTGCACTGAAAATTAAAGGTCGAGAAACATGCTGTATATATTCAACTACCTGCTTCGATCCAACAATAAATCCACCTAAACCAGCAAAACTCTTCGAAAAAGTACACATTATTATATCAACATCATTTTCCACGTCGAAATGTTCAGCAGTTCCCCGACCATTTTTTCCCATAACGCCAATGCTGTGAGCATCATCAACCATTAATCTTGCACTATATTCCTTACATATCTTGACTATCTCAGGTAATGGGGCAAGATCTCCCCCCATACTGAAAACACCATCTGTTACTACTAGCTTTCCCTTGTCTTCTTCACAGGATTGCATAACTCTTCTTAAATCATCAAGATCATTATGTTTGTATCTCTTGAGATCTCCAAAAGAAAGTCTGCAACCATCAACTATCGATGCATGTGCATCCTTGTCTATTATTACTATATCATTCCTTCCAACAAGAGCTGATATTGTTCCAAGATTAGTTTGATAACCAGTTGAAAAAACAAGAGCTGCTTCCTTGTTCATGAATTTCGCCAGCTTTTCTTCCAGTTCCAGGTGCAAGTCCAGATTTCCGTTCAAGAATCTTGAGCCAGAACAGCTTGATCCATATACATCAATTGCATCTTTTGCAACCGCAATTACTCTCAAATTATCAGTCAATCCAAGATAATTATTGGATCCTATCATAATTACTTCACGGTTGCCAATGATAGATCTGCCATGCTTATTGAAGCTAATCGGACTGAAATATGGATAATAACCTTCCTTCTTGGCAATCATGGCTCTATCAAAAGCAAAGCATTTCTGAAATATATCCATAGAACTCCTGCTTAAGCGAATTAAAAAGTATTATTGCCACAGGAAAAAAAGGCTCTCTTTATGTCAAGCAATACTCAAAAGATTACAAACCCCTATATAAAAAAGCAAGCAGACATTAATATACTATGAATACTCTACGCAGTGAAAGTTTTCATCAGAAATATCTGAGTTCTTCAAATATTACATTGACAGTAAAGTAAAATCAGGAAGCAAGGTTGAGGCATATTGTTTTTATAAAGTCAGTATCAGCACATATGCGAAATGTTGCTTTATTATAGATGAAAGGAGATGATATGAAATATATTGAAGTTGGAAAAATGTGGGATGAAAATGCTGAAGTATGGACATTCCTTGCAAGAAAAGGTTATGATATTTTCAGAAATCTGGTCAATTCACCTGCTTTTTTCAACATACTACCTGATATTAAAGGAAAAAGAGGCTTGGATTTAGGTTGTGGAGAAGGATATAATACCAAGCTTGCTGCAGGCAAGGGTGCAAAGATATATGCAATAGATATATCAAAGACTTTTATAAAATTAGCTTCTGAAGAAAACAGGAATACTGATACAGGAATAGACTATCTTATTGCCTCAGGTAACTTCCTCCCATTCAAGGATGATTTTTTTGACTTCATTATTGCAACAATGTCAATAATGAACATGCCGGATCAGGAAATAGTTATAGCTGAATGTTTCAGAGTGCTGAAACCTGAAGGTTTCCTTCAATTCTCTATATCACATCCATGTTTTCAAACCCCCTTGTACAGCTGGGTATATGATAATGAAGGGAATAAAATAGGTGTTGTATGTGGAAATTATTTTGATCAGCCTGAAGTCAGAATTGAAGAATGGACTTTTGGTGCAGCTCCTGAAAACCTAAGGAAAAGCTTAAGGAAATTCAGAATCCCTGTTTTCAAGAGAACTCTTTCAGCCTGGTTGAATATGATTATAGAATCAGGTTTTATTCTTGAATATTTCTGTGAACCTCATGCTGATGATGAGACTTCTGTCAAATATCCTGAAGTTGCAGATTCCAGGATTATAACAAATTCCATTATAATAAGATGCAGAAAACCATGGAGGATTTAGCTTTACAAAAATAGCTCAATTAATCGAGGATTTCATGGATTTCTAATAGAAAGGGTATATGAAGGAGAAAAAAATGAAATATGTCTATTTTGCAGTTACAATTGTTTTGTTTGCCATTACCTTGGTTATTGCAAATACTGCTAAAGAGAATCCACCTCCTGAACAAGGCAAAGTAAGACTTGTATGGGGAAACTCAAATAAAATACTGGATGCAGATTTCATGAGAAATTTAAATACTGTCAAAGCAAAATATAATGATTTCAATGTGGAAGGTTATGTTCTGAAGAATCTTATTGAATCTGCCACCAATAACTTCAATGATTACAATGACTTGCTTGTACTTGCAAGAGATGGTTATCAATCTAAAATAAGCAAGAAAGACATGGATTCAAAAGTCCTTTTGATTCTTGCTGAGTTTGACAAAGCTAATTACAAGCCTTCTACCAGCAAAATTGGAATAGCTTTTACTGAAGATGAATATATGCATAGATGGGTAAAAGACATATATGAAATAAGACTGCTTAAATGACTGAAAACTTTGAATTGAAAGTCAGCAATCTGTCTTTCAGATATTCGAATACATCAAGAAATGCATTTTCCAATATCAATTTTAGCATTTTAAAAGGGCAAATAATATGCATTGAGGGAGTTTCAGGTTCAGGCAAAACTACCCTTGCTGAAGTTTTGATGGGTATGCATACAGATTATCTGAAAGGATACCTTGAAGGAAGCATCTTCTTCAATAATAATGATTTGACTGATAAACCTATAAAAGAAAGAGCTCTTAAAATGGGTCTCTTGTTTCAAGATGCCTATTCATATTGCTTCACTGATAACGTTCTTGATGAGATTGTTTTCAATGCTGTATGGCAAGGTATAGACAGACAGATAATTGAAGAAAAATATAAAAAAGTGGCAGAACTTTTCAATTTCATGGAGTTAGAAAAAAAGAACCCTTTAGAGTTAAGTCATGGATCAAGAAAAATCCTTCTCCTGTCGTCCCTGCTGGTTTCCGATCCGTCAATTTACATACTAGATGAGGTTTTTTCAAGCCTTGATGAAAAAAATATCAAGGCAGTAACCAGGATTGTTTTGGAAAAAGCATCTGAAGGACACAGTTTCATTCTTCTTGAGCACCCTGGCAATAATTACCTGAGCTATAAAGAGAGAATAAATATCGAGCATCAGGGAGAGGGACAACACGAATGATTTCTTCCCATGCCTGACTGTCTCAGAAGCTGAAACAAGATCCTCTCCTGCGTTCGTGAGAGATGTGACTTCTCTTTGACAAGCAAATTTATCACGCTATGCTGTAATTCTCTTTGAGCTGCGGCAACCTTTTCAATCTGCCTGTTTATTGAAACAGTGTCTTCAGAATTTGTTTCAAGCAGTATCAATAGACTGTCTCTTGCAACAATATTCTTGTCTTCCAGTTCTTTCCTTCTTTTCTGATATTCCATAAATAGTGGTTTGATATTATTCCACTGCTTTTTTGAAACACCCATTTTTCTGTGCAGTGGGCAGTTGAAATCGCATATATTTGATTCGCAACAGATATTTTCTTTCGGGTTCTGCCTGTTTATAGAATAATATATTGCTACTGCTGCAAAAGCTATATTCAATCCTATGGAAAGACAAATCAAGGCAGTTTTTATTCTTTTCACTTTAATCACCCTTGCCTGATAATTCATTGTATGAGTAGGTAATAGATGTCTTGGGGGATAAGGAGAAACTATCAACTGATAAATCAGCCTCCAGATTCTTGATTGCCATATGTGGCGACGAATTCTTCTCTATGATATTGAAACCAAGTATAAGTCCAGAAATAATTCCAAATAACATTGCAGCTGCAGCTATTGAGAAATATGCTCTTCTTCTCTTCATATTCATGAACCTTGTTTTTGATAATATATCTTCAGTAAGGCTGGAAGGTATTTCTGGAACTTCAAGATCATTTATGAATAAACCTATCTCATTGAATTTATCCAAATCGGATCTGCAGATATCGCATTTTACGATATGCTTTTCCATCAAATCCTTTTCATCTGAACTCAGCTCATTGTCAAAATACCTGCTTAGTTCATCTTTGTATTCATTGTGATTCATTTCATTCTCCTAACTCCTTAAACGTAAAACAAGAAAAAAACCCTTTCTATTCTTTTAAGCTTGAAAGAATTTTAGATAAGGTTTTTCTAGCTCTTGCAATCAAGGATTCAATTGCTTTAGGAGTTGTATCAAGAACGTCTGCTATTTCCTTGTATTGCATTCCCTCATAATGTTTCATGATAATTGCAACCTTCTGGTTTTCAGGAAGGCTATCAATCGCTTTCTGAATAAATTCTTTCCTTTCACCATCAAGCAATTCCTTAATGCTGCCGTCCATTACTGGAACATCATCTGTTATCTGCTGATCCTTACTTGCTTTTGATTTTCTCAAATGGTCTATGCATACATTAATAATTATTCTGTAAAAGAAGGTTGAAAATTTAGCTCTTGTTCTGTATCTTTCTGCATTCTGATACAACTTAATGAAGGATTCCTGTACTGCATCTTCAGCATCCTCATTATTATTAAGCATCTTGTATGCAATACACCAGGCTTTCTTTTGATGGCGCAACAAGAGCTCTTCGAATGCCTTATGATCTCCATCTGCTATTATCAGCATCAATTCTTCGGAACTTGATTTCTTATAATCTTTATTTTTCATAAAAAATACCCGATACTAGTATTCAGCATCGGGTTTTGATATTTAATAATGACATGAATTATTTAGAGCATTGACCATTCTTTTTGCACTTTCCCATGTTACTCTTTCCATCCTTGCACTTGCATTTGCAATCAGGAGAACACTTTCCTTGAGCACAGTTGGTACATGTACATTTTGAATTCTGCTTGCATGAGCAGGATTTCCCATCACCACAATTACCCTTGCAGTTTTCACATTTACAGTCTCCCTGACAGTTGCATGTTGCTTTTGAATCGATCTTCTTGCCAGTTGCCTTTGCAATTTCATCCACAACCGATTGACTAAGGTCTCCATAAAGAAATACTGTACTCAACATAAATGCAATTATTGATGATAATACTATTACGCGTTTCATTAAAACCTCCTTATCTTGAATCATCATTTTCTTAGTTAAACGAGATTTTAAAGAAAATCCCTCTCTTTATTCTTATAGAAAATGATTAAGAATTTCGAGTGCTCCAGCACCTTTTGGTTCATTTGCTATGAAATCAGCGATTTCCCGTAACTCGTAAACTCCATTTGAAACAGTTGCTTTCTTTCCTGTTGAATTAAGAAGAGGTAAATCATTCAATGAATCACCCATCCCGAGACAATCTTCATTTCCAATATCCAGATAATCGAGCAATGTCTTTACTGCTCTCCCTTTTCCGGCGTGTAATGGTATTACATCAACCAGTTTTGCATGAGATGTTGTTATCTGTGCTTTTTCAGATATTTCGTTGTTCAACAATGCATGAACATGATGAGTTATATCTTCACTGCATCTGAAAATGAGACTCCTTAAACCCTCTTTTACATAATTACTGATATTGTCCACTTGATTGATCTCTATCCCTAGAGCAGTTGCATACATCCTGGTTTCAGGGCTTTCTAGCACGCTGTAAGCTTCATCATCATAAAACAAGTGAGGAAAGCCAAGATTCCCTACTATCTCCATTGCCTTGTGAACAATACTGATATCGAGATATTCATTGATAAGAATTCCAGTCCCATCCTTTTTTCTCAATATGGAACCATTGGATGGAGAAATCCACATTTGAAAAGGAAGCTTGTTAACTGCCTGCTGAAGAGAATTTGGTGCTCTTCCTGAAGCTATAAGCAGGATTCCACCTTTCTGCACAAACTGACCTAACACCTTTACTACTTCTTCAGGGACAGTTCTATCTTCATTAGTCAAAGTATGATCATAGTCAGTTGCAATCATTTTTATTCTTGATTTATTCATGCTGCTTTGTTTTCTTTCTTGTCCTTCTTGAGCAAGCAGTTTATTGATTATAAACTACAAATCTCTTGACTTCAAATGCTTATCTTTTATATTAATTCAGGAATAAGGAGGCATTATGAATAAGGTTATATATTCACGAATTGTCATCTTGGCGATATTTCTTTTATACTCAACAACTTATGCAGAAGATGACAGCCAGAAAATGAAGGATTTCTTTCGCTCATGCGAAGAAGGAGTTATTGTAAAAATAAAGGCAATGATAGATGAAGGAATTAGTGCGAATGCATTGAATAGTGATGGAGATACTGCATTAATGATTGCCACAATGTCAGAACAGGAAGAAGCAGTAAAAGTACTTATAGAGAAAGGTGCAGATGTTAATGCAAAAAACAATAAGGCAAGGACTGCATTAATGGAAGCTGCATGGATGGGAAATTTGTCATTAGTGAAGTTTTTTATAGAGAAAGGTGCAGATGTAAATGCAAAAGGGAATGTCGGAGATACTGCTCTTATGAAGGCAGTCAGGAAAGGCAACAATGAAATAATCAAGCTTCTTATAGAAAAAGGGGCTGACATCAATGCAAAAACCGACTGGGGAAGAACTTCACTTTTCTATGCAGTATTGAAAGGAGATATAGATATAACCAAGCTTTTACTTTCAAAAAAAGCAGATGTAACTATAAAAACTAAAGATGGCTGGACTGCACTGAAATGGGCTGAATTACAGGGCAGAAAGGAAATTGTAGATTTGCTTAAAGAAGCTGGTGCAAAGGAATAGCTGAAATAAAGTATGCCTGTTCAAAGAAGACCTGCAAGATCACAGAAAATGTCAATAATCTTGATTTTGATTTCGCTGATAGTGCTTGGAATACTTTTCATTTCTCAAGCAGTCATGACACAAGAAGAAAATTCTAATGAGAAACCGAAAGATTTAATCGAAATAGAAAAAAAGGCTGACAAATAAAGCTATTGTTTTGCAGGATCTGATCTTTTCAAATCACATGAAAGACATCTAAGTTCTTCCACATATTTCCTTGCTGTATAGATTTTCCTTTCTTCATCTAAATTTCCATAAAGATCATTAATAACATCAATGGCACTTAATGCTGCTTCTACCCACAATCCTTCTCCTGCAAGTCTTGTAATATCATCTCTTGCTTTACTGTTTATTTCATTTATTCTTTTCTTATCAAGCATAAATCATCTCGTTAGCTGGGGAATTGAAAAATTCAAACTGACATTGTGGGAAAGTGGAAGATTCTCTATATAATTAGCTCCATATATAATATCAACATATTTATATTTCAGAGAAAGACCACCAGAAATATGCCTTGGTTCTGTTCCAAGCCCTGCTCTCAAAGAAAAATACTCATTTATTCCGAATTCCTGGCCTGCCAGAATAGAAACTGGTTTGTCTCCTTCCGCTCTTAAATTGATGTTTGTACAGATATTGGAAGCAAAGAAGTAACTTACACCAGCAGCTAATGATTGAGGTATCTTCTCTCCTTCCTGCCCTATTTCAGGTTCGGAAATATTATGAAGAGAGAATCCAAATTGCCATCTCTCATAAATCCTGCTCAGAATTCCAAGATTTCCCCCAAATGCAGTAGCAGATTCCTTCTTGCTTCCGTCATCCTGTGTAATCTGATACATTTGAAGTGAATAACCTGCCTTGAGATAAGGTGCAATTTCAATACCATGAGCAATAATAACCTGTCTTTCCTGCATGAAAGATGGACCTATCTGACTTAAACCAATACCTGCTGTTCCCAGTTTATTGAAGTTATAAGTTGCTGCCAGAAACAATTCATTTAAATCCTGGTGTTGATACTTGTTTCCAAATCCTGCCTGAGCATTAAACTTTTCAAGATCAGCAAGCCCTGCAGGATTGTAGAATATAGCAGTAGGATCATTTGCCATTGTATAAAAAGCATCTCCAAGACCTAAACCTTTAGGTCCTTTAGCATAATCCTCAAACATTGCATGTAGAGAAGTAAACAAAAATACAATGGTAATAAAATATCTCATTTCTTTCTCCTTTGATTTATGAAGTAAGATATTGATCTATCATAAGTCAATTCTTCCTCCTTGCTGAAATAACATGCCGGAAGTTCATCATTCATTCTATGGCTTCTAATACATTCACAACAAATTCCATGCTTGCTGCAAGAAACATATGTGCATGGACAATCGTTTTTATTTGATTTGCATTCCATTATTTGTTTCTCCCCTGAAATATTCTACTGTCTCTGATAATCCATCTTCAAGATTATATTTGGGATACCATCCAAGTATCTCTTTTGCTTTCCACCACTCCAGGCAACTTCTTTTCTGTTCCCCGGATCTTGCTTCTCCATAATTTACAGCCAATTCATAAGAAGTCAATTTCTTGAGATCAGCATATATTTCATTAACATTGGTTTCTACTGACGTTCCAATATTGAAATAATCACTTATATGGCAATTCAAAGCAAGCAGATTTGCTCTTGCAACATCAATACAATATACATAGTCTCTTGTATTATTTCCATCTCCGAATATTGTTGTTTTCTCTCCTTTCAGCATTCTTTCTGAAAAAATCGCAATAACACCTGCTTCTCCATGAGCATTTTGCCTGGGACCATATACGTTCCCATATCTCAGAGAAACATATATGAAATCATGAATTCTTGAAAGGGCAGATAGATAAAGTTCTATACTCTTTTTAGCAACACCATAAGGTGAAAGAGGATTAGCTTGAGTTTCTTCATTTGTTGGTAAGGGAACTGGTTCTCCATATATCGCACCTCCAGTTGAGGCAAATATGAATTTCTCAAGTCCATTCTCTATACCAGCAGAAATCAAGTTAAGACTTCCTATAATGTTCTGCGTAGCATCATATACGGGGTCAGCAACTGATATACGGACATCTATCTGTGCCGCATGATGATTTATAATCTTGATATCATGTTTTTTTATTATCTTATCTATGAATTCTCTGTCATTTATATCCCCTTCGTAGAATTCAGATTTTTCCGGGATATTCCTTTTATTGCCTGTAGACAGGTTATCTACTATCACAACTTCGTATCCAGCATTTATATATATGTCTGCAATGTGAGAACCAATAAAACCTGCTCCGCCAGTTACCAGGATTTTCAAGTCTACTTCTCCTTAATGAATATATCCTCTATCAACGAGCACAATATATGGATTATTAATATATGGCATTCCTGAATCCTTGGAGTGCATTCCGAATTCACAGATAATAAAACATCACAATATCCAAGCATCTCATCTTTGTAGCCTCCACATAATCCAATTGTCTTTAATCCATTGTTTCTTGCATATTGAAGTGCTTTAACAATATTAAGGCTTTTACCACTTGTGGAAATGCCTATGAAAACATCATTTTCTGATGCAAGTGCTTCCATCTGTCTCTTGAAAACATTTTCAAAACCTGAATCATTGGAAATACTTGTCAAAGTCGATTGATTGCTGCTTAATGCAATAGCTGGCAAGGCTTTCCTTTCCTTATTAATGAAGTTCCCTACCAATTCTGCTGCGAAATGCATTGCATCTGAAGAGCTTCCTCCATTGCCTGCAATGAGAATCTTTCCATTGTTTTCAAGGCAGTTTTTAATTATGATGGAAGCCTTTTCAATCTCAGGAATAGAAGAATGCAATTCTTTTACAAGATTATCAAGTGCCTCAATTTGTTCATCTATTGCATGCATACAAACACCAATTTTAAATATCTCAAACTCGGTCAAGAGATTTATTAAAGTTACTTGACAAATGAAAAAAAATAGTTATATTATAAATGGAAAAGAGAAAAGGTGGCATATAATGAAAAAAATAGCATTGTTAACCATGTTTATCCTGACATTTTCATCACTTTCTGCATTCAGGAAATGCAATGCTCATGAAGAGAAGGGAATAATGAAATTCTTTTTCAAGATAGAGAACATCTCTGAAGAACAGAAAATAAAAATTCATGAGCAACATATGAAATTCATAGAGCAGGAATTTCAGTTAAAGAAGCAAAGAATGGATTTGAATTTCAAGATGATGCTTGAGAAAACCAGAAAAGACCCTGACTATAACAAGATTGCTCAATATCTGAAGGAAATTGATGAAACCAGCAAGAAGCACAGGGAACTTAAAAAGTCTTTTTACAAAGAAATATATGAAAAAATACTAACAAAAGAACAGCTGGAAAAAATAAAGAAATCCAGAATTAATATGAAAGGAAAAAACAAGCATAAATACAGAAATAAATAACTCCCTCTCCTTACCTCATACTTCTCTCCCATAACCCGATACTTATATAGTATCGGGTTTTTTATTGACTAATATCATTTAATACAAAATCAGGCTTGAATAATCATAATTGATGAAAAGATTTTTTGTTTATTTTATGCTTCTTTTTTCTATTCTTCATTCTGAAGAAGCCCCACAATTCGTTGATTTACCTTTTGTCGAGAAAAAACAGAATGCTTCATTGAACTTCTTGTTCATTAAGGAATTCTCAAATAACAGTTTCAGTGAAAACGGGACAATCAATGATTATGTGGCAGAGAGAATTGTTGCTAATGACCTTGATACAATAAGAACCCGGGCGACAAAAAGAGACTTAAACTGCTGGAAAGTAGAAGGGAATTACAGAATAGGCAAAAAAATAATAGCTGGTCTAAAAGTGAAATATATTTCCGCTATAGATGATATAATAACCATAAGACAAGATCCAATGGATCCATTAAAGAGAATAAGAGAAGAATCATCAAGAGAATATGAGGGATTTGGAGATATTAATCTTCATTCCTTTTATATACTGAAAGAGGGAAAGACATTATTCCTGTTCACGATTTTCAAGATCCCTTCAAAAAAATGGATAGAGAAAGATTTGTTCAATATTTCAGATGGACAAATGGACATAGATTTCGGGATTTCATATGAAAGAAAGGCAATATCCACTATCAAGTATTTATTAACGACTGGATACAGATATAGACTGAAATGTGCTGATGAAAGTATAATAAAAAAACCATCGGATCAATGTCTTATATCAACAGGGCTTTCTTTCAAGGCGTTTTATCCATACTGTAAAATATCTCTTGGAGGTAGATTTGATTTATCAGAAACAAAATATAAAAAAGATGATACAAGTTATGAATACTCTCCCAGGTCTCTTCTATTAATTCAACCTGACTTTTCAATTCCTTTAAGCAAGACTCTCTATCTTGTTATATCAGCTAATTATCCTGTATCTGGAAGATCTGAAGCCAGATTATATCACTTTCAGGCAGGATTGAATTATCACTTGTTGCATTTTGAAAAACCAGCTTCAGGCTCCAGTATATAATCTCCATTGAAACAAGCCTGACAGAAATTCTCAGGATGTTTTACACAACTTTTCAGGTTTTCCATGCTTAGATATTTCAATGAATTTGCACCTATGAATTCCCTCAACTCTTCAAGATTTTTCTGGTTAGCAACAAGTTCCTCTCTAGTTGGCGTATCTATTCCATAATAGCAAGGAAATTTCACAGGTGGACTTCCAATTCTTAAATGAATCTCCTTAGCCCCAGTTTTTTTAATAGCTCTTACAATTTTCCTGACAGTTGTCCCTCTTACAATGCTATCATCTACTACAACAATCTTTTTCCCCTTGAAATAACCCTTGAGAGGATTGAATTTCTGCCTGACTGCTTCATCTCTTATTCTTTGTTCAGGTTTGAGGAAAGTTCTTCCTACATAATGATTCCTCAGAAGACCAATATCAAAACCAATTTTCTTGAAGTCTGCATATCCCAATGCCATGAAATTACTGGAATCAGGAATGCTTATAACAAGATCAGGATTGATTTCCTTATCATCTTTGGCTAATGAGCTTCCTATCTGCTTTTGTACATTCCATACATATTCCCCGAATTCATAACTGTCTGGGCGTGCAAAATATATAAGCTCAAATATACAATGCCTTCTTGATTGAGGTTCTACTGCCTCCCCAAAATCAGTATATCTTATTGTCTTGCATTTGTTATAAGATTCAAAAATGACAATCTCTCCTGGTTCAATTTCTCTTTGTGATTTCGCACCAAGAATGTCAAGCGAGCAACTTTCTGAAGCAACAACCCAGCCTTTGCCATTTATCCTCCCAAAGGAAACTGGTCTTATCCCCCAGGGATCCCTGAAGGCATAAAGCTGATCTCTTGTAAGAAAAACAGTTGAAAAAGCTCCCCTTACATTCCTGATAAGCTCTGCTATTGCTATCTCCGGGGAATTATTCCTTCTGACTATATAATAAGCAATAAACTTGGCTAACAATTCTCCATCATTATCTGATTCAAAAAAAACATTGTCATCTTCAAGAAGTTTTCTCCTGCTTTTGTAATTAACAATATCACCATTAGAAGCAACTGCGAATGATGGACCAGAAAGCAACTTAATCAAATGTGGCTGGCTATTGCTTTCACAATTTTTCCCCCTGGTTGGGTATCGCACATGCCCAACCCCTGCAAAACCAGGTAAAGTATCCAGAATTGCTTGTGGAAAAACCTCCTTCACTAATCCCATCTCTTTTCTTAACTGTAAAGATTTGCCATCGCTGACAGCCATGCCGCAACTCTCCTGACCTCTATGCTGTTCTGCAAAGAGACCAAGCATTATTTTCTCAGCAGCATTTCTGGTTGATAAAATAGTCCCTATTATCCCGCACATTTCAACATCATTTCCTCTAAAAAGGCAATTTCCTGTCAATAGTTATGAAGATCCTGATCTAAAATACTTTGAATTTATATAAATAATTAGTTTAGAAAATATACTTCGTGTTTTAAATATATCAGAAATCAGCTGATTAATAAGAAAACTTAGGATTTCAATAATTGAAAAAACTGCTTTAGCCTATCGTTAATACTTTTCTTTGAGGTACAAGTATTTAAACAAGTTTTCCTGCAATTAATTGTTGCTTTTCTGATATTTTCTGCTTTTTCAGAATACCAAATATCTTTTGCTTTTGTCTCGGATAAATTCCCTATACTTGGAAAAAAAGTACAGAGAAAGACCTTTCCATCCCATTGCATTAAATAGTTATTCAATCCAATATTGCAGATTCTTTTAGGTTCAAGCTTTTCTTCAAGAAAGTGGTTTCTCCATAATTGAATTGTATCTTGAGAAACTAGTATTGGAGATCCATTTTTGTAAAGTTTAATTACTTCTCTAATAACCTTATCTAAAGTCTCTATATCTTTTACCCAGAGCTCATTTTTTGTAGCTTCAGTCCACTTAAAAACTGGTTGAAACATAACTCCTGTTATGCCCAATTTTTCGACCAACCTTATTATATCAGGAATCTCTTCAAGATTTCTGCTATTAACTACAGTCTTGAATATTATCCTTAATGGGACCTTATTTTTTTCTTTTGCATCTTTCAGATAAGAAACTACTTCTATAACGTGATCAAAAAGACCTGGTACTCCTCTCAAATAATCATGAGTCTCTGCTTTTGCTCCATCTACACTTATACTGATATTGAATACTCTCAGTTTTATCAATTCTTCGGCCATTTGCTTATCAATTTTTATAGAATTAGTTACAACTCCACAGGAAATACCTTTCTGATTACAAAATTCAAGTATATTAAAAAAATCCTTCTTGATTAATGGTTCTCCTCCTGAAAAGCTGATATAATATCTTCCAAGCCAGTCATGTATACTTTCAAGATGCTTTATCCATATTTCTGCTGGCAGATCTATTATCTTATTTCTTGTCCACATGTCACAGATTTTGCATCTTGCATTACAAAACTCATTTATTATGCTATAGAAGTTAGTTGGTTTTAATAAATTTATTCCTGTTTTCATATAGAAATTTTGATAAAAGAGATTTCTACCGGCTTTAAATGCCAGATTGATTGTCTTTGTGTCTATCATGACTTTTCTCTTTTAATAGAGGTGTTTTCTGTCAAGAAAAAAAATAAATCCTTATTCTCTGAGCTGCATTAATGCTTTTTAACGAGTTAAAATATATAAAAAACTCTAATCCAATATTATATATTTAAGATATTGTTATTTCCTGCAAGATATTATTACTTCCAGTCAACTTATTCTTGACGCATTTATAACTATATATGGCTTGTTCTTGTAATGGAAATAGAAAAAGCAGCAAAACTGGACATGAAATTCTTCTGGCTTTCCAATTGTTTGTACATTTTATGGGGAATTGCATACCTTTTTGCAGGCATACTTCATCCTGATGAATCTACTTATATCTATGCATCAAAGATAGTATATAATGGCATGATCCCATACAGGGATTTTCTTTATATTCAGACTCCCCTGTTTCCGTATTTGTATGGTTTTTTTATAAAAATCATCGGCTATCCATTTATTACGGGAAGATTCATCGGCTTGCTTATCGGATTTCTTATAATGTTCTTTATAAGAAGACTGACAAGAAGATTCGGAGATGAAAATGCAGTTTTTGTTGCAACAGCATTGTATATTTTCTGCTCCTGCATAATATACTTCACTGTTATAGTTCGCTCATTCACTCCTGTAATGCTCTTTCTGCTAATTGCAGCAGACAGTTATTTCTGGAGCAAACCGAAATTCCTGAAGTATGTCATGCCTCCATTCTTCTTTGCACTGTCAGTATCATCCAGACTGACAATGCTTCCGATGTTATGCGTAATTCTCCTTTTCTATATAATAACTGAATGGAAAAAACCGAAAAACATGCTTCTTGCTCTTGCGAGTGGAATCATAACCCTCTTGATGTTTAATCTGCCTTTCTATATATTATCTGATGGAAGAATGTACTGGAATACATTCAAGCTTCATACAATGTTTGCTCCCCCAACCTACTTCCTGTTTTACATGAGGAAATTCGAATTTATATGGCTTTCTATGCAGGATTTTTTCTTTTTCATGCTTCTGCTTGCAATTTCAGTATTCTACTGGATATCAAAACATCCTCTTGAAATGATAAGAAGAAATCCCTATTATTTTGCATTGGCTGCAGCTCTTGCATTGACAACGGCAGGTCATCTTAGTGCAAATTACACACAAGAAACATACTCCACTTCACTTTATCCTCTTTCATGTTCGCTTCTCGCTGTAGCATTTGTCCATATATGGAAAAATGAGATAGGAAAACTGACAAACAACACAAAAATGACTATAATTCTGCTTGGCTTTGCCTGGTATATTCAATATGGAACAAGAAGTATTCGCTTCATAGAAGGAAAACCAATAATGCTTTATCTGCAGAAAGTGGGAAATGAAATCAGGAAAGCAACCAGAGGTGAAGGTTATATGTTATCGCATGACACACCTACACTGGCATTGTTTTCCAATCATGATATGCTTTCCGGAACTGAAAACTGCGAATATTTTCCTGATTATACAGAAGAACAATGCAGATACTATCATGTATTGAATGACAGAATTATAGCTGACGAAATAAAAAACAGGAAGCCTTCTGTGATTGTAGTATCTGATCAATCCTTCAAGATCTTCTTCCCACCTAACAGACCTTGTTTTGGAAAACAGGAATACTTTTTCAGTCTTCTTAAAAAGCATTACAAGCTTTATAAAACAGTTCCCTATCAATTCCTGCCTGAAACAGCCCACTCTTACATATATATAAGAGAATAATGTGAAAAAAATAGCAATTCTCTCAATCCAGGCAGGTTACGGGCATAAATCAGCTGCAGAAGCTCTTGAAAATCAATGCAGAATGGATGAAACCAGATGCGAAGTACTGAATATTGATATACTTCAATGGATAAATCCTCTTTTCAGCAAGCTTTATACTGCTTCCTATGAAGAAATGGTAAAGAAAATGCCTGAGATGTGGGCTTACTTTTATGACAGAGCTGAAAGAGGGGCATTCAGTAACAGGAAGTTCCAGGAATGGTTAACTGAACTTTGTTCATCAAGAGTAATCAAGGAAATAAAAAAATATAATCCTGATGCGATTATTGCTACCCATTTTCTTCCTGTTCAGCTTATTCTCAGAATAAGAGAGCGAGAAAATATAAGTGCTCCTCTGTTCTGCGTTGTAACTGACCATGATATACATAATTACTGGTTTATGAAGGATCTGGATTTCTATTTCGTTCCTGATGATGAAGTAAAATCCATGCTACATAACAAAGGATATGATGAAAATAAAATAATGGTAACTGGCATTCCGATAAATCCAGCTTTCACTGATTTGCCTGACAAGATGAAAGCAAGACTGGATCTTGGCTTGAATCCCTATGGTTTTTATATACTTACGACAACAAGGTGGGAAAGACCTGAGAATCTGTTTATTGCAATTGAATCTTCCCTGAAATTGGGCAAGGAAGTTACTGTCATTGCAGCTATTGCTGAAGACAGGAAGGCTTACAAAAAGGCAAATGAAATTGCATCAAAAAACGAGAATCTGAAGGTCTATGGTATTGTAAGCAATATGCATATATTGATGGCTGCAAGCGATCTTCTGATATCAAAGGCTGGAGGATTGACAACCTCGGAAGCCATGGCTGCAGGATTACCTATGCTTATCATTGCCCCAATCCCTGGTCAGGAAGTATGCAATTCAATATATCTTCTGGAAAATGATTCAGCAACACTCGCTCACAGTCCTGCTTCACTGATTCACAAGCTCAATTATCTTTTCAAAAACAAAGATAAGCTTGAAAAAATGAGTGAATGTGCCAGAAAAATTGGAAAACCGTTTGCTGCAAAAGATATAATAAGTTTTGCTCTAAACCATATTAAATAGTTGTATATAAGTCTGTTACATATTTATCTTGTTACTCATATTTCCTCTTGTTGCTCATTTCTTTAATGTTTAATATAATTCTTTACAAAAAGACTGGACTATTAAACAAAGCATCATTTGAAAGGAAGGTGACTGATGGAAATTAAATTGAAGAACAAGGTTTATAATCCACAAAGAGTATTCTGTATTGGACGTAATTATGCTGATCATATAAAAGAGATGAAAAGCGAAACCCCGAAATCTCCTGTAATATTCTTGAAACCGAATACCTGCCTTGTTGAAAAGGATATACAAATCCCCTTCCCATCATCAGGGAAGGATCTTCATCATGAAGTGGAAATAGTTTATCTAATTGGAAAAGAAGGTAAGCCCGTTTCACTTGATGATGCTAAATCATTCATTTCAGGAGTATCTCTGGGACTGGATTTGACATTGAGGGATGTTCAGAACATACTCAAGGATAAGGGACAGCCATGGGAGCTTTCAAAAGCATTTGATTACAGTGCCCCACTTGGAGATTTTATGCCTGTAGAAAATATAGTAATTCATAATATAGCATTCACTTGCATTGTTAACAATGAAATCAGGCAGCAAGGAAATTCCAGTGACATGATATTCTCTATAGAAAATCTGATAATGGCAATTTCTTCTGTATGGAAGCTTCTTGAAGGGGATCTTATTTTTACTGGAACTCCATCTGGCGTTGCATCATTAATGAAGGGGGACAGGATAACTATACAAAGCCCTTCAATAGGATCTTTCAGTTGGGAGATATTATAGTTTCTATATGAAGATTGCCCTCATTCTCCCATCAACAAAGATACTTACAAAACTGCATTTCCTTCCAATAGGGCTTTCTTATCTTGCTGCAATTGCTCAGAAAAAAGGCTTTTCAGTATCAGTCTTTTTCAAGAAAACCTGGAAGGAAATCGCAGAAGAACTGGAAGCTAATCTTGATGAATTCAATCTTGTTGGAATGCAGACTTTTGCCACTAATATCGAGCAATGCTTGTCACTTGCATGCTGGATAAAAGAAAGAAAACCTGATATGAAAATAGTTTTCGGGGGAGTGCACGCTGCAAACTTTCCTGAAGACATTCTGTTCAACTATCCAGTTGATATGATAATAAAAGGCGAAGGAGAAATTGCTTTTGAACATATTTTAGAAAAAATTTCAAATGGCAATCCATTAACAGACATCCCTAATTCTATCTGGAAGGAAGAAAACAGTCTGAAACTCTCTTCTGAAAGCAGCATAATGCACAATCTTGATGATCTTCCCTATCCTGCATGGGAGTTTTTTTACAGGGAAAAACCAATATCTACTGGTCATATTTCAACTTTCAGGGGATGTCCATATAATTGCGCAAACTGCCCTTCGAGAACGAATGAGGAAGGAACAGTCAGGGAATATTCGGTTTCAAGAGTGATTGATGAAATGAGCATACTCTCTTACAAATATGGTGCATCAAGTTTCGAATTTTATGATGAGACCTTCGGATTGAACAGGAGCAGGACACTTGATATCTGCAAGGCTATCTGCAGCTCTTTCAAGAATATAAGCTGGTCGTGCTATACAAGGGTCAGGCATGTTGACAAGGAACTTCTTCAGTCAATGAAGGCATCTGGCTGCAAAAGCATTTTTTACGGAGTCGCAACAACAAGAAAGCATCTCATGGACATATTAAGATTTCACAATGATCTAGCTGAAGTGAAACAGAAGATAAGGCTTACAAGAGAAACAGGCATAAAAACAACTGTATCTTTTCTTGTTGGCATTCCTGGCGAAAAGTTTTCAGATTCCGTTTCAACAATCAAGTATGGCTTGTCTCTGGATGCTGACAGGATTGTTTTCCAGCCTTGCATCCCATTCCCCGGCAGTCACTTATACGAAACTGCAAAAAAATGCGGAAAATTCATCGTAGATGATCTGAGTAAGCTTGAAGGATGGAACAAGACATTCTTCATCCCTCAGGGAAGAAGTGCTTCAGGAATCAATTCTACATTGTTCATGGCAAAATCCCTTTCAAAAATTAAGACTTTCTTATTCTGAAGACCTACTAATCAATTCACTGAAACTTTTTTTAAAAACTTCTAAAGTGATAACCTTTTCAAAATGAGGAATATTTTTTCTAAGTTATAAAATTCACATATTAGAAACACCCATACAGACTGCTTCATGATTCTGGCACAAAATTTGCTTGTATTTTTGTAAGCCTTATTACGTTTTGAAAATTGCGTGAAGACTTTATATTGAAATATTTTAAAGGTCAGGGGAAGGAATTATGAGGGAAAGAATCCAGGGGAGTATTCTCAGAATCACATTGATTTTACTTTTCATTTCGATTATTGATACACTTTCTGCATCTCAGGGAGAAATTATCTGGAAATATAAAACCGGAAGCCAGATATGGTCATCTCCCTGTATAGCAGATGATGTTGTTTATTTTGGCAGCAACGACGGTTATTTATATGCATTAAATGCCATTGATGCATCACTTGAGTGGAAATACTATGCTGGAAACCTTATATATTCATCACCATGTGTTACTGACAGTTCAGTCTTTTTCGGATGCTGGGATTGCTTTTTCTATTGTCTTTCCAGGGAAGATGGCAGCATAAAATGGAAGTTACTTACTGGAAATACGATTTTCTCTTCGCCTTCTGAAGCTGATGGAATAGTTTATACAGGAAGTAATGATTCCTATCTTTATGCAATTGACTGTTCAAGTGGCGGAATGGTATGGAAATACAAGACAGAAGGAGAAGTCCAGTCATCACCTCGCCTGAAGGATGGAATTGTCTATTTTGGCAGCTGGGATACAAATCTGTATGCACTTGGGGCAATAGATGCTTCATTGAAATGGCAATACAAGACAAATGCTCCAATACTTTCCTCACCATGCATAACAGACAGCTTAATATATATCGGCAATTTCAATGGCAGTTATACTGATGGTTATCTTTATGCATTAAGAATTGCAGATGGTTCCCTTAAATGGACTTATATAATGGATGGAATCATATACTGCTCATCACCTTCAGTATCAGACAGTCTTGTTTTTGTTGGCAGTTATGATTCTTTCATTTATGCGATAAATGCAGCAGATGGGAATCTTGTCTGGAAATATCCCACTGGAAGTTCAATCAGTTATTCATCACCATGCATTTATAATGGAATACTCTATACAGGAAGCGATGATTACTATTTTTATGCAGTAAATATTAATGATGGAACTCTCAGGTGGAATTTTCAGACTGCTGGCTGGGTTTTTTCTTCTCCATGCATTTATAATGGGGCAGTATATTTTGGAAGCTGCGATTTCAATTTCTATGCATTGCAAACTGATGATTATACAAATTTCAGAATTTCAAAAACATCAACAAAACAGCCTTTATATTATATTTCCATCTCTCCCAACCCCTTCTCTTCCCGTTTGTCTATCTCCCTGCCATCGTCAGGAGCAATCTATTCCCTTACAGGTCAACTGATTATGAAGTTCCCCAAGGGCAAGCACTCTCTTGATACAAGCAAATGGAAACAGGGAGTTTATATTGTTAAGTCAGGGAAAGAAATGAAGAGGGTTGTGAAGGTCAGGTAAATAAGGAGAAATGAAATGAAAATCACTATTATAATCCTAATTCTGGTAATTGCCACTTCTCTTTTTTCATTACCAGGAGATTTAATCTGGAAGTTCAAAACAGATGATATTATCAGTTCATCTCCACGAATCTCTAACAATACTATCTTCGTTGGTAGCTCGGATAAATACATTTACGCAATTGATGCTGTGAAAGGCACGCTTATATGGAAATGCTTTTTGTTATCTCCAGTAGATAGATCTTCTCCATGCATCTCAGATGGAGTCGTTTATATAGGAAGCGGAGAATACAATGATCAGTCAATGAATTACTATTTTTTCCATGCAATTGATGCATCAAATGGCTCTGTTATATGGAAATTCAAATCTGGATCAATAGTATCTTCCCCTTATATATCAGATAGTTCTGTATATTTCGGAAGTTGTGATGATTTTATATACTCACTGGATAAAAAAGATGGAAGACTTAACTGGAGATATAAGACTAATGACGATGTCACTTCCTCTCCCTTAGTGTCAGACAATATCATTTATATAGGTAGTCATGATAATAATTTCTATGCAATAAATTGCTCAAATGGTTCACTTAAATGGAAATATCAAACAGGTAATTCAATCGATACTTCCCCTTGTTTTTCAAACAATGTTGTCTTTTTTGCAAGTGGTGATGGGTATGTTTATGCATTGAATAGCTCAGATGGTTCCCTGAAATGGAGATACAAGGCAGGATATGGAGGTGGAATTAATTCATCTCCTTGCGTTTCAGATGGAGTTGTTTTTATTGGTGGGAATGATTTGATGCTTTATGCAATAAATGAAGATAGCGGGATTTTAAAATGGCGTTTCATGATTGAAGGTCCTATATCTGATACTCCATGCTATTCAGATAATATTGTATATATTGGTGGTTATGGAACTAGCCATTCTGTTTATTCAATAAAGAATGCAGACAAGGGAATATTTCAATGGAAATATAGAACATCAGGTGATATTGGCTGGTCTTCCCCAAGCATTTCAGATGGAGTGCTTTTTGTTGGAAGTACTGATACATACTTATATGCAGTCCAATCCAGTAATATGCAGATTATCTCACCAAATGGAAAAGAAAAATGGCTATGTAATACTTCACATGATATTGTTTGGAATTCAACAGACACAGACAGCATAAGAATTTACTATTCAACCAATGATGGAAAAGAATGGATATCAATAAATACCTTTTCTGATCCTGCTGAAGGAAATGGGCTTTATTCATGGAAAATACCATGGATGCAGACAACTGATCAGGCTAAGGTTCAGATAACCAATCACATGGGAAATGTCTCAGATACGAGTGACGCAGTTTTTACAATTTCAGAAGGAGAACTGACAGTAGTATATCCAAATGGAGGAGAAAAATTGTATGCTGATTCAGTTTATGCAATCAAATGGAATGCAACAACAAATATTGATAGTGTTATTATCGAATACTCAACTGATAATGGCTCTTCTTTCATGGAAATAACACAAGAAAATGCCTCAAGTGGAACATATAGCTGGAAAGTCCCTAATACTCCATCAACCCAGTGTCTTGTAAGGATTACAAACACTGCATTTAGCAAGCCAACCGATAAAAGCGATGCAGTATTTGAAATAAATAGTGGAACAGGTTTCAAAGATAATAAAACAGCATCCTACTTTCCAATCAAGGAGTTCAGCATCTCTCCCAACCCCTTCTCTTCCCGTTTGTCTATCTCCCTGCCATC
>JAFGND010000086.1 GCA_016927185.1 Candidatus Coatesiibacteriota bacterium | reverse complement strand
TATATGCATATTTCGAGAAATTCAAATTTGTCCATTCAAGTTCAACTGGAAATATATCTACTGAATAATCTGCTTTCAAGAAATGTTTTGCGTATTCTTTTGCTATAAAATCAGTATTTCCTGTTCCACTAAAGTATATAATCAATGCAGATTTTTCTATATTCATTGTACTTCATTTCTCAGAATTGGTGGTGAGTAATCAGGTGCTTTATAGGTACTTCCTTTACGGATGCCAAAAGTTTCTATTGCATTTACTGGGCAGTTGTTAATGCACCTCATACAGAGAATACAATCCTCAGTTATTAATGGTTTGTTTCCAATCCATTTGATGGCATTAACAGGACATGATTTGTAGCATAATTGACATCTTATGCAATTATCATTGATTTTCGTTCTTTTTATTGAGAATTTGTGTCCAGGTAGTTTTTTCATGGTGTTCATGTAATTTGTGAGAAAACTTAAAATACAACCTGACTTTGGTAGATTATCAATATCCATACTTTCTGTCTTGTAAGTTAACATAGATTGGATTTCAGCGTTTTTGTTTTCTGCAATAATTTCTCTTACTTCAGATTCAACCTTTAGTGTCGCATTATTATAGAGTTTTTGATAAAATCTTTTCTGGAATTTTTCTTGAGCAGAGCTTATTATAATATTGGAAGGCATTTTGTAAAAAGATGCTCTAACTACATTATATTTCTTCTCCTTAAGTATCTTGATTATTGGAATAGCTGCATCACTATACCAACCTGCACTTGTTCCGAAAATAAAGGCTTTCTGATCTATCTTGGCTTCTGGAAACTGCAGTATCTTGTTTCTAAACCATATAGGTGCCCTGCAACCCCATATTGGAAAACCAAATCCAAAAAAATCATAATAATTGTAAGGAAATGGTTCCTTGAACTCTTCCATTCTTATCAAATCAACATTCGCACCTGTTTCCTGGAAGTTTCTTGCATATTCAAATGCTATCATTTCTGTGTTACCAGTAGCACTAAAGTATATGATTGCCACTTTAGTATCCATTGTTACCTCCGTAATAGAGATGTACAAAATACTTTGTACATCTTACCAAAAAAATTGAATTATACTAAAGCTTTTTTGCTACTGCTTCAGCTATTTCCAGAGTAGTATTGCTGCCTCCCATATCGTATGTTCTGATTTTTCCCTCTGCAATAACTTCAGAAATAGCTTTTTCAAGCATTTCAGCTTTTTCTGATTCTCCTAACCAATTAAGCATAAGTTTTACTGTCAACAGCATAGCCATTGGATTTACTTTATAAAGCCCTGAATACTTGGGTGCACTTCCGTGAGTAGGCTCAAATACCGCATATTTGTCTCCTATGTTTGCACTGCTTGCAAATCCTAAACCTCCGACTAATTGTGCACAAAGATCGCTGATTATATCCCCAAACATATTACTGCTTACCAAGACTCCATAGTCCTGGGGATTTTTTATTAGCCACATCGTCATTGCATCTATGTTTGTTTCCCAAAGCTGAATTGATGGATATTCTTTTGCAATTTTTCTTGCCTCTCTTATCATTAGACCAGAAGTTTCTCTGATTACATTTGGTTTTTCAACTATAGTAACTGATTTATAACCGTACTTTTTTGCGTATTCAAAACCCTGCCTTATTATGCTCTGGCATCCTTTTCTTGAGTTTATTCTTGATGAAAAAGCAATGTCCTCAAGCGGCATTTCTGAAAATCTTTTCCATTTTTTTGCATGATATTTATTCAAAACATCAGCAAGTTCTTGTGGTAGAGGGTGGAATTCCATCCCAACATATAAATCCTCAGTATTCTCTCTAAAAACCACTATGTTAATATCATCCCTATAATTAAGTGGATTACCTTTATATGCAATACATGGTCTGAGATTGGTATGAAGATTAAACTCTTGTCTTAATCCCACAATTGGGCTTGAATAAACCAGACCTTTTCCCTGAAGTTCCGAAGTGAGTTCCTTTTCTGCTTCCTCTTTCGGTTTTGAGGTTATTGCACCAAACAAAGCACAATCTGTTCTTCTTAGCAATTCTTTTGTTCTTTCTGGAAAAGCGTTACCTTCTTTCTTCCAGAATTCCCATCCAATATCACCTGATAAGTATTCTGCATCAAGCTTGATTTTATCCAGGACTATTTTAGCAGCTTCCATTACATCTTTACCAACACCATCACCTGGTAACCATGCAATTTTATACGTAGCCATAGACTTCCTTTCCTTTAATTTCCTACTGACAGAGTGAGAAAATTGTTTATCTCGGAGTCAAGCAAATAGATGAAATTACTCTAAATCATTACTGTTTTCAGAAATGCCAATATTAATATATCAGCAATAGACGAAGAAATTCCTTGCTAAAAAACCTTGTAATAAAAGTAAGAACTAAAGATGTCTCTTGTAATTTTAGTTGATGGACATGCTCTTGCTTATAGGAGTTTTTATGCATTTTCTCCAAGATCTCTAACTAGTCCATCAGGCAAGCCAGTTCAGATGATTTATGGTTTCATAAGGCAGATATTTGCTTTAAGAAATAATTATCATCCTTCAGGTATAGCAATTTTTTTTGATCCTCCAGCAAAGACATTCAGACATGAAATCTATGCTGAATATAAAGCACAAAGAGAGAAAATGCCTGAAGATTTAGCGTATCAACTATCAATGCTTCCAATGATAATAGAAGAAATAGGTTTAAAAAGCATTATAAGAGATAATTTTGAATCAGATGATTTATTGGCAAGTGCTTCTCTTAAATTAAAAAAAGCAGGTTATAAGGTATATATATTGACATCTGATAAGGATCTTTTCCAGATATTACAAACTGATATACTGATGCTGAGACCTAGAAGTGGTGGTGATACAGAACTTCTAAGTCATGAAAATATAGAGAGTCATCTGGGAGTAAGAGCAGATCAGGTAAAAGATTATCTGTCTTTGACAGGAGATTCCTCAGATAATTTGCCAGGTGCCAAAGGAATAGGTCCTAAAAGTGCTGTTCGTCTTTTAAAGGAATATGATAACCTTGACAATATTTACGAAAACATCTCAAAAATCTCTAAAACTCATGCAGATAAACTTTTGAAATCAAGAAATGATGTCGAATTAACCAGAAAACTTGTTGAATTAAGGACAGATCTGGAAATAAATATGGATGAAATGCTATTGGTACCAAAACCAAGTGAGAAAGCAAGATTAACATTTCTTGAATTGGGTTTCAAATCATTAATGAATGAATTGAATCAAGAAACAATTCAAAAAGAAACTATCCAAGAGGAGTTTTTCCCTTCGCTACAAGAGATAGAGATAGACTTTGAAAAGAAGTCATATAAAGCAATTAATAGCATTGATGAACTAAAACTTCTAGCAAACAAAATAGCAAAAAGTGAAATCCTTTCAGTAGATACAGAAACAACCAGTCTTAATACTCAGGAAGCAGAATTAGTAGGAATTTCATTTGCCTTAGAGGAAGGACATGGATATTACTTACCTTTAAGACATGAAGGGAATTCCAATCTTAATATTCCTGAAGCCATTGAGATTTGCAGATGCTTGCTTGAAGATGAAAAAATCAAGAAATTAGGTCATAATATTAAATATGATTATTTAATATTCAAGAATGAGAAGATAAATCTTAAAGGCATAGAATCCGATACAATGATTGCTGCATGGTTGCTGGATCCACAAAAAAGAAGATACAGTCTTGATTTTCTTGCAAATCAGTTTCTTGATTACAAGATGATTTCCTATAATGAACTCCTAATGCATTGCAATACAAATGAGTTTTCGAAAGTCCCTGTCCAGAAAGCTTGCTATTATTCTTCAGAAGATGCAGATATTACATTAAGATTATGGAATAGACTCAAAAAGGATATTGATTCTGCTGAAGATCTTTCTGATCTTTTTCACAGAATTGAAGTTCCTCTTATATCAATTCTTGCAGAGATGGAATATGAAGGTATTGCAATAGATAAAAATGCAATATCGAATCTTTCTAATGAGATTAATAGAAGAATAGATGAAACGACAGAAGAAATCTATAAATTGGCAGGAACTGAGTTTAATATTAGATCTACGAAGCAATTATCTGAAGTATTATTTGGGAAACTAAACCTTAATAAAATAAGAAAAACAAAAACAGGAACTTCAACAGATTCTGATGTTCTCTTGCAGTTATATAATTCTCATCCAGTAATCCCAAAGATGCTTGAGCACAGGGAATTAACTAAACTTTTATCAGCTTATCTAAATCCTCTTCCCAATCTTTGTTCTTCTAAAACAGGCAGATTACATCCAAATTATTCTCAAGTTGGAACAGTTACTGGCAGGCTTTCTTCTTCTTCTCCGAACATTCAAAACATTCCAATAAAAGGAGTATATGGTGACAGGATAAGGAACTGTTTTATCCCATCCGGGGAAGACAAGGTTTTTGTTTCAGCGGATTACAGTCAGATTGAATTGAGAATACTTGCGCATTTTATTGGAAAGGGAGCGTTGTTTGATGCATATAAACAAGATAAAGATATTCATTCACTTACAGCTAGTCAGCTTATGAATAAATCTATGGATGAAGTTACAAAAGATGAAAGAAGAATAGCAAAAACAGTCAATTTTGGTCTTATTTATGGTCAAACCGCCCATGGATTATCACAGACACTTAATATTTCCAGGAATGAAGCAGATAAATTCATAAAATCATATTTTGACCATTTCCCGGAAGTTATAAATACTCTGAATTCTCTTGTTGAAGAAGCAAGAATAAGAGGCTATTCCAAAACTATTCTTGGCAGAAGGAGACAAATTGATGAGATTTACAGCAGAAATAATACTATAAGAAAGCAAGGAGAAAGAGTTGCAATGAATTCTCCAATACAAGGAAGTGCAGCTGATCTTATAAAGAAAGCGATGATAGATGTTTACAGGAAACTAAGAAATGAATTTCCTGACGCCAAACTGATAGTTCAGGTTCATGATGAATTATTATTTCAAATTCCCAAAGAACAGGTCGATACTCTGATTACAATGATTAAAACAGAAATGGAAACTACAATGTCTTTCTCTGTACCTTTAAAGGTTTCCATTTCATGTGGAAAAACATGGGGTGAAGCGCATGTATAAGTTGTTTATTAGGATTTTCTTGATAGGTTTGATTATAGGGCTTGCTGAATCAATTGGTATTTCAATTGGACATCCTTTATATATCTCTTTGGGGAAAACTGCAGTTTATATATTAATTCCTGCAGTTGCTAACGGAATAGTTTTATTATTATGGACAAGTTTGTTCCTTTTATTAAGAAAACTGAGAAAATCAGATGATGGGATTATATTACTATCAAGTTTATTGAGTTATGTCGTTTTTATCTATGGAACTTATAGATACTTATTCTATTACTTCGGTGCTAATCCATTGTTAGACAATAAAGTATACTTGTATTTTGCTGTTTCCATATTTATATGCATACTAATAGGTTATATCATTATGCTAATTGCCAGGAACATGAAAACAAGCAAGATTTTATATATTATTATTGCTATTGTCTCACTCTTTCATTTAATCTATCCTTACTTGAAGTCTCCATCAAGCAAGAAATCTCCATTACCGATAACAATACTGATAACGCTTGATACATATAGAGCAGATCATTTAAGCATCAATGGTAAAGGAATTTGCAGAACACCATATATGTCAGAATTTTCGAAAGATGCTGTTGTATTCAATAAATGCTATACTCCAGTTCCTTTCACTACTCCAGCACATGCTTCAATGTTTTGTGGACTTATGCCGGTTAATCATGGAAGCAGATTCAATGCTATTCCGATAGAAAAAGGTATAGTAACAATACCAGAAATTTTTCATGGCAAAGGATCTTTGACTTCAGCATTTGTTAGTGCATATCCTGTTGCAGAAAGATCTATAGGAATGAGTGATTTTTTTGATATATATGATGACAGTCAAGTACATTATAAGTTGTTCGCTAACTTGAGAAGGAACTGTCTGATTTATGATTTAGCATGCTTGTATAGACTAAAAACAGGTCAATCTGAAGGGATGCCAACCATAGAAAAAGCCAGGGGATGGCTCACTAGATATCATGATTCAAGCTTTTTCCTATGGATACATTTATATGATCCTCATACTCCATATGAATATCATAAGGGATATTCTGAAGAATACACAAAAGATCTTAAGCCTTCCATGAAGAAATTTAATCTTTTTACAATTTACTTGATTAATTCAGGTCAGTTAAAACCAACCAAGGATGATCTTGAATATCTTAAAGGTTTATATGCTGGTGAATGCAGTTATACTGATTATCTTGTAAGTCTATTCATAGAAGATTTGAAGAAATACAGGATATATGATGACGCACTTATAATAATAGCTGGAGATCATGGAGAAAGCCTGGTTGAGCATAATTATTATTTCTCCCATGGAGTTCATTTATATGAACCTTCAATAAAAGTCCCTCTTATAATCAAGTTCCCTCAAAACAAATATAAGGGCAAAGAAATAAATAATCTTGTTTCCCTTGTTGACATTTTTCCAACGATTCTTGATTGTATAAATGCTCCAGGGAATTCCAAGACAGATGGGATATCTCTTATACCAGTAATAAAAAATGACAAGATTACAAAAAGAAAACTCTACCTGGAAAGCGGAAGCAATACAATGGTTGGTCATGAAGGGGTACAAATCGAAGACGAATTCAAGAATAAAAAATATGCCCTGCTTCTTGAAAGTGGATTAAAGCTAATTTCCTTTCCAGATGGAAAGATAGAAGGTTATGATTTGAATAATGATCCGAAAGAACTTAATCCACTTACAGAATATCCAGACAGTATAAAGAAGGATTTAATTGAATTCAAATCAAAGCCTCATAAATTCAGTGGTGCAAAATATTTGGATAAAGAGAAAATAAGACAGCTTAAGGCATTAGGTTATATTAATTGATTACCAGACAAAATAATGCGCTCTGAAAAAACCTATATTATCTTTCATGAATTCAGGATAGTCATTTATTCCTACAAAAAGCTGTCCTTCCTGACTTTTATCCATGATAATTATCTTTAAATAGCTTCCTATTAAAAATGGTGTACCTTTTTCTCCAATTCTACCAATTAAAGCTCCGTGCCATGATGAAGGAAGTGGTAATTCTCTTGATACGCCATCTAAAATCCCTTCAGGTTCAACAATTTCCTCATCAGCATGAGGATCAGTTTTTATAGAACCTATTGCAGCAATTTCTATTCTGTCTCCATATTTAAGTACAAGAGGGGTTTTTATCCATGGAGTTTTAGCATCAATATCCAGGAAACCTAACTGACTTCTATTATAGGTATCTACAAACATGACTTCATCTCTTTTATATCTTGCTTTCCCATAGTCAGTTTCAAGTTCAATCCACTTTTTTGAAGCACCTATTATATTTGCTCTTATTCTAGTACCATCTCTCATAATGACAAGAGGCTTTTCTTTCTTAGGTGTTCCTGAAGTAGCTTTTGATTCAGTTGAAGGTGTATGGAAGGGTTCATTCAGCATTATGCTATTTACAACCTCTCTGCTAAATTCCTTCTGTCCCTGTGCAGTTTTGAAGACAACAACTTCCTTATCTATAACTACTAGAGAACCTTCAAATTTGCCACCCCTCATGGTGAATATAGTATCAGAATGAAGTGAGATTGAAAGTCCAAACAAGAAAACAAGTATCAGTCTCATTCTTTATCCTTTTTTTTGATTTTTTGATCTAGATATATTGAAGTAACCTTATCTTTGGGAATTTTAAGAGTATCAACAGGAGATACTTTAAGCATAAGATTTTTCTTCTGAACATCCACAATTTGACCTCTTATAGTCTCTCCAGTTGTAAGGTATACGACATCTTCTTCAAAATAATAAATGTATTTTTTATAAACATAAACACTAACAGCAGAAAGGATACATAATACAGCAATAATCCTTATAGTGTGTTTCCACCAGTTCATTTCTTTTCCTCTTTCTTTTCTTCTGTTTTCTTATCTAAGTTTTTTTTGACTTCTTTTTTCTCTTTGGTTTCTCCTTTATCCTCTGTATCTGGAAATTTTCCTTCATTTATAAGTTGCATGTTCTTGTCTATGGTTCCGTCAAGATAGGCTTTTGCATCTTTTGCCATTTGGCTTTCTGGAAATTTCTGAAGAAAATCCTCGAAACATTTTTTTCCTTTTTCTTTATCATTTTTTTGTTCCCAGTATAAAAAACCAAGCATGAACATAGCTTTTTCGATATTTTTATCATTAGGATACTCTTTTATAAGCTGTTCAAACAACTCTATTGATTTATCAGGATTTGAAGTAGCCTGCATTGCATCATCAAATAATTGCTTGGCAGTTTTCTTAACAACCAGCATTTCTTTGTTTATTATTATATCAAAATCCTTCCTTAGCTCAAATATAGCTCTGTTGGTTGCCCCATTATCAAGACTGGTTAAGCGCTTTTTTATGATGTCTTTAACTTCATCATAAGGCTTGATTTTAGTGGGAACGTTCTTATCAACAAAAACAATAACCCAATAATCTTTTGTTGCAGGTTTCTGTTCCTTTTTAGGTTGTATTTTATCTTTGATTTGGGCTTTAACTGGCACAGGCTGGGAAATTTCTCCTGCTTTCAATTTTAACATTTCTTTTTGTAATTCAGGTTGTTTTCCCAAAAAAGAACTCATGAAATCCTGATCAATAAACACTTTTCCTAAAGAACCACCTTGAGGAGCTGATGTCTTGTCTTCACTTTTTATCTTTGCAGTTTCCTTGAATTTCTCTAATGGTTGACCACTCAATTCTTTGTAAATGGTCTCTGCTTCTCCTTTTGTTTTACAGACAATATGATACACTTCAACGTAACCCTTATCTGAGTACTCCTTATCCTTGCTTTTTTCGTATTCCTTCTTGATTTCTTCTTCAGATGGTACTTTTAATGATTTTTCATATATTTCCTTTTGATAAAATTCCTTTGAAAGAACTTCCATTTTATAATCAAGCAATGATTTTATCAACCCAGCATTATCTTGATATCCTTCTTTTCTTGCCTGGTTGGCAACTATTTGTCTTTCTATTACTCTTTCAAGTTCCTTTTTTAAACCATCAAGATCATTCAAAGACATCATTCTATATCTTACAGGTATATTTTCTAATTCTTCCCTGAAATCCTTTAGCGAAATACTCAGTCCCTCTTTTCCTTTTGCTATTATTGTTTTTTCATCCGGAGCATCTTTTTCAAGTTTACCCGGATATCTGACTTTATCCTTGATTGCTGAGAATTCTTTCTTCAGATCTTCATCTGATATCTTGATTTCATTTGTCTTTTTCAAATCCTCGAGTATTTTATTATAGGTATTTACTTTAAGATCCTGAATATATGAGCTTTTGATTTGATTTTTGACTTCATCAAATGTCTTTATCTTCTGTGGTATCTTACTTGTCACTTTCAATATGTAATACCTGTTCTTATAAGGGATAGGTTGTGAATGTTTATTTACCGGTAGAGTATCTATTGTTGCAGAAAGTTCCTTGGCTTCGTCCCAACCTGCAATTCCTACAATATAGCTTCCTTTTGCAATTATTCCCAAATCACCTTTGCGTCCCAATGAATATGGATCAATTGAATATTTTTCCACCACTTTTTCAAATGGAGCGTTTTTATCCAGCTCTTTAGCTGCGTTATCAGCTTCGGTTTTTATCTGTTCAGGAGTCAGCTTTCTTTCAGATTTCTTTTGAAGAATCTTGTTATCAGGGCTGGGTTCTGCCTGTCCAATTACAACTATAGAAACCTGAAATTTTTCTTTTTCAGTATAATCGTCAATCTTCTTCTTATAGAATGCTTTCAATTCCTCTTCTTTTGGCTTGTCACCTAATGTGTCTATTTTCTTCTTATGGAATTCTCTTAGTAATGAAACATCTTCATTTCTTTTCAATAGCTTGGATATCCTGGAATCCTTTTCATATCCTTTACTTAAAGCGCATAAATACATTACTTTTTGATCAATTTCCTTTTGCAGGAATTTGGTTCTTCCATCAGTAGTTTCGTAATTTTGTTTTAGAAACGGTGGCATTGTAGTAATCTTTTCATCAAATTCCTTAAGACTGATTTTGGCAACAAAGCCTGCCATTTTTGTTCCTTTTTTCCCTTTAATAATAGCTATGCTTGTCTTGTCTATCTCTTCCTTCTTGGTGCAGTGGCATAACAGTAATACAAATATCAATGAGATAGTGATATATATCTCTCTTTTCATAAATTTCTCCTTTTAAAGTTTATAGAAAACTATTGGATCTTTTGAAAATTGGATAGGTATTTTGTCAAGAGTGAACCCTTTATTATAAGGTTTTTTTGTTTCCTTGACAATATTCGATTTTATTTGCCTCTATCTACAAACTAATATGGGTGATTTTAATTATTATGATTTAGGCTTTATGGAAAAGCAGAAATCAATGCTCTTCTTTCATGCTCTTGCAATACGCAATGAAGAAGCATTGGTTATTGTTTCTCCCAGAGACATTATTGCAAGTATAGGATATTTTCAAAATGCCAGGACTTCAATTGATTTCGATTTCTGTAAAAAAGAAAAAATCCCTGTTATGAGGAGGATGGTAGGGGGAGGAACTACTCTTTTAGATAATAATCAAATATTTTATCAGATAATACTTAAACATGATAATCTATTGAATATAAAGGATAAAGAGTATTTTTTTGAAAAGTTTTCTATTCCTGCAATTAATACTTACAAGAAAATTGGAATTGAAACTAGATATAAGCCAGTAAATGATATAATTACTATAGAAAAAAAGAAAATAACTGGTCAAGGAGCTGGGGAAATAGGAGAATGTATCGTTTTTGTAGGGGGTATATTACTTGATTTTGATTATGATTTGATGAGCAGGATTTTAAAAGTGCCTGATGATAACTACAGAAACAATGTTTACAGAAATATGCAAGAAGGACTTACAACAGTAAAAAGGGAACTTGGTTATATTCCAGATAGAAAAATGATTGTTTCACTGTTGAAAGGAGAATGGGAAAAGCTGTTAGGAAATCTCAAGGAAGCATATTTTGGAGAAGATGAAGAGAAAGCAATTTCCGAAACTTCAATCATGATAGATAATAATGATTTCTTGTTTGGATATAATAGAGAAGGTAAAGAAAAAACAAAAATATCATCCGGCAATTTTTTATATAAATCTTCAAGGAAGACAAAAGGTGGTCTATTGGAAATATATGTATCTATTAAAGATGATACAATAGCTGGATTGAAAATTAATGGTGACTTCATGTGTCATCCAGTCAATTTGCCTGTAATACTGGAAACTGATTTGATAGGAACAAAAGCACGTAAGTTGGAAATTGAAAATGCTATTGAAGATCTATACAAATTAACAGATGGGAGTATACTTGGTGTAAGTCCTTCTGAATTATCTGAAATAATCCTGTCTGATCAAAGAGGAGGTGAATGATGCTGGAAAGGATAGACAAAGAGATAAAAGAAGCAATGAAAAACAAAGATCCTGTAAAACTTGAAACATTAAGAATGTTGAAAAGCACTATCAAATATTTCCAGATTCAAGAGAAACTTGAAAAAGTATCAGATGAAGATGTTCTGAATATTATACAGAAAGAAATAAAAAAAAGAAAAGAGACTATGGATGAAGCTTTGAGAGCCGAAAGAAATGATATTGCCAATCCTGAAATAGATAAAATAGCAATCCTTGAGAAATTTCTTCCTGAAGCTATTTCAGAAAAAGATCTTCTGATTTTAGTTGATGAGGCAATATTATCAACAGGAGCTGCTGGTCAAAAAGATATGGGAAAAGTCATGAAAATATTAATTTCGCAACTAAAAGGAAGGGTTGATTCAACATTGATTTCTAAAGTTGTAAAAGAAAAACTTAACAAATAACGGAGGTTGTATGTCTTTTATAGGAATTATTGGTGGTAGTGGATTGTATAATCTGGAAGGAATTAGTAATGTTGAGGAAATTGAAATAAATACTCCTTTTGGAAAACCATCCGATAGATTAATAAAAGGAAGAATTGAAAACAAGGATGTTGTCTTCTTGGCAAGACATGGGAAAGGTCATAGAATATTACCTTCTGAAATAAATTTCAAAGCTAATATCTATGCCATGAAATCTCTTGGTGTGAGGAAAATTATTTCAGCTTCTGCAGTAGGATCTCTCAAGATAGAACATAAACCAATGGATATTGTTATCCCTGATCAGTTTATTGATAGGACTTATGCAAGAGAATCAACTTTTTTTGGTAGTGGAATTGTCATTCATATTTCTTTTGCTGAACCTATATGCAAAGTTATGGCTCAAGCAGTAAAAAGAGCAGCTGATAAACAAGAAATACCTGTGAAATTAGGGGGAACTTATGTATGTATGGAAGGTCCTCAGTTCTCTACTAAAGCAGAGAGCTTTGTTTACAGGTCATGGGGTGCGGATTTGATAGGAATGACAAATCTGCAGGAAGCAAAGCTAGCTAGAGAGGCAGAGATTGCCTACGTCACAATTGCTCTCGTGACTGATTATGATTGCTGGCATGAAAGCGAAGAGGCGGTGACAGTTGAAATGGTTCTTAAGTATTTCAATCAGAATATAATAAATGCAAAGAAAATAATCAAGGCTGCTGTTCTTGAAATAGATGCTGAATCTGATTGTAGATGTCATCATGCACTTGAAGGTGCAATACTTAGTGATAAAAGTATCATAACTGAAGAAATTAAAGAAAAACTTAAGCCAATAATAGGAAAATATTTCTAATATCTTTATCCTGTCTTGAATGCTATAATATTGAATTGCTTTACAAAGTATTTGAGCAGAGATTGCTGATCTTCAGTCTCTGCTTCAAGAAATAATCTTGCGAAATCCTCATTCTGCAAATCAAAGAAAATCTCGACTGTCATTATTGGAATGCAATTCTTGTTATCTTCACTTGCCAAAAATCTCTCTGTCATCCATGTAAATCTGTTTATATAGCATGCTTTGTAGAAATATATCTCCTGTTCAAGTCCTATTTTTATATATCTTGATCTTGTTATCAGATTTAATTCATACCTTTCTCCTGGTTTAACAAGAGGATAATAGGCTATCAAGCAATCCTCTTCTGGCAAGGCTCTTTTTAGCAGGTTTTCTACAAGTAAATATTTAAGTTCAGGAAGGAGCTTTCTAATCCCTTCTTTTATTTCCTGTTCAGTCATTATTTCCTCCTTATAACCAGATTGGCATTTTCCCTTTTTCCCTGAAATGAATAGTGTCAATAAACTGAATTCTATGTTCCAGGTTAGTCATTAATATTGAATTTGTTCTTATTCCATCACCAAAAAATCTTACTCCTTTTAGAATAGATCCATTCGTGACACCAGTAGCAGCAAAAAGTATATTATTTCCGGGAGCAAGTGTTTCTTTTGTGAAAACATTATCATGATCAATTCCCATGCTTTTCAGTCTCTCTTTTTGTGAAGCATCCTTTGGCAGAAAACGAGAGTAAATCTGTCCACCTATACATTTCAAAGCAGCAGCGCATAATACTCCTTCAGGAGCGCCTCCTGATCCCATAACAATGTGAATTCCACTTCCTCTTACAACAGCAGCAATCCCTGCTGAAAGATCTCCATCCGAAATAAGCTGAATTCTTGCATCTGTTTGCCTGACTTTTTCTATTAGATTATGATGTCTTTCCCTATCTAGAATAGAAACAACAATATCATTTACTTTTCTGTCCAGAGCTTTTGCAACTGCTTTTATTATATCTTTTACTTCCATATCTATATGAACAGATTCAGCACTTGATGGACCAACTACAAGTTTGTCCAGGTATATATCTGGAGCGTAAAGCAATCCTCCCTTTTCTGAACCTGCTAGAACAGTAATAGCATTATTACTCCCTGTTGCAACAAGATTTGTTCCCTCAAGAGGATCCACAGCAATATCTATTTCTGGGAAATCCGGATTATTTTTTCCTTTGCCAACTTTTTCACCTATGAATAGCATTGGAGCTTTGTCTCTCTCCCCCTCACCAATAACTATGGTTCCATTAATATCAACTTTTTCTAGCTGGGTTCTCATTGCTTCTACAGCAGCTTTGTCAGATTTCTTTCTATCGCCAAATCCCATAGTTTTTGCAGATTCAATAGCAGCAAGCTCACACACTTTGACCATATCCATAGAAAGACGATGCTCCATATTTACCTCCTGTAAGGGCATATTGCTGACGACATAAATCAAAACAAATATTCTAGTCAAGAATTAAGATAATAGATTTTTTGTCATCTTTAATTAAAAAAAAATGGAATAAGTTACCTTAAGTTATTATCAAGCAATAATTTATTGAGCTCATAATAAAATTTCATTGACAAAATCCTTTTTAATAAAAAAGGTATTCGTCAAATTTAACATAAGGAGTGAGATATGAAACAAACAATCATTTTGACTTTAGTTTTACTTTCAGTAAGTTTATCCTTTGCAGTTACTGTAGCAGAAATTAGAGAGAATTATAGCAATTATGAAAACAAGACTGTAACTATTGAAGGCGTAATAACCTGCCCTGGAGGAGCTTTTTCAAATGCAACATTCTATATCCAGGATAGCACAGGTGGAGTTCTCTGCTATAAAAGCGGAGGGAATTTTTCCGATCAAGCTCTTGGAGACAGAGGATCAGTAACTGGGGTAGTAACAAAATATAATGAAGAAATAGAAATATCTGATGCTTCTTATACAAAAAGCGGTTCTGGAAATCCTCCCAATCCTAAATCATTTACAACCGGCAATGCAAATACCAGCGCTGCAGAAGGATGGTTACTAAGGATTTCAGGAACTGTTCAAGATGCAAATCCTGATAAGTTTAAATTTAACCTGAATGATGGATCAGGAGAAGTACAGGTTTATCTGGAAAAAGGGGTCAACATTAACTGGGATATTGTCAAGAATGGAGCAAAACTTACTGTTATTGGCATTGGTTCCACCTATAAGACTACTCATGAAGTGAAACCTCGTTATTCAACTGATGTAACTGAAGGAACAGGAGTCCGCAAGGTCACTTGGGGTGAAATAAAGAGATTATACAAAAACGATTAATCAAGATCTAAAAGCTATAACAAACGATCGTTTCTTTGAAGCGGTCGTTTTTTATTTCATAAGCATCTCAGATAACCTGGGAAGAACTTCTCCAGATTTGTAAGGAAGGAAAGCATTTCCAGTTTTTTGGGCAGAAGATCTGAAAGGATTATCATCTGGGTTAATATCAATAATTAATCCCTTGTTTATTAGTACTCTTTCTAAAATCTGAATAGGCAAGCTAGTTTGCCCGGTTGTACCTACTGAAATCAGCAATCTTGCCTTTAATGCTAATTCAGTTGAACTGTAAAAATGGAAATGAACTTCATCATAGCATTCATCAAACCATAAGATATTAGGTCTCAGCATGCTTCCACATTTAGGACAAGATAGTTTCCGTTTTTCGTTCTCGGATAAATCCATCCCTTTCACATGATAATTAAAACACTCATCAACTTCATAAACCTCAGATGAGCATTCTTTGTAGCATCTAGCAAAATTGAGGTTGCCATGTATCTCAAATATTTTGTTATCAGATATTCCAGCTTTTTTGTGCAAATTATCAATATTCTGAGTTATCAGAAAGAAATCTTCCATTTTTTCCATGTTTGCGATAGCAAAGTGACCTTTATTTGGTTCTGTATTCAGGCATTGTACTCTTCTGGAAAGATACCATTCCCAGACAAACCATGGTTTTCTACTGAACATGGAATATGTTGCAATCTCCATTGGCAAGAAATTATCAGATTCCTTATTCCAATAACCATCTGATCCTCTATAAGTTGGAATACCACTTTCTGAAGATATACCTGCGCCAGTAAGTACTAATACTAATCCTGGTTTTCTCTTGAAGTTGTCTACGATTCTTTCTGTATCTCTCCAGTAATCAATCATTTGAGATTTTCTTTAATATATTCAAGCAATCCCCCAGCTTTAAGGATATTTTGCATTTCAGTGGGAAGAGCGGGAAAGTTGAACTGAGTATTATTTAAAAGGACAACACCTTTTTTTGAATCTATCTCTATGAAATCCCCTTCCTTATAGGCATCTACAACGGCTGGTAATTCTATAAGCAGAAGGCCTTGATTTGTTGCTGATCTGAAAAAAATTCTTGAAAAACTCTTAGCAATAATGGCCTGAATTCCTACATATTTCAAACCAACATTAGGTTGTTCCCTTGAACTTCCGCATCCAAAGTTTTTACCAGCAATTATTATATCACCATTTTTAACCCTATCCTTGAATGTTGGATCAAGATCTTCAAGAAGATGCTCTTTTATATCACTTGGTTTAGTTCCAAGATATGTATATTTCCCTGGATAAAGAAGATCTGTATTGATATCATCCTGAATATATGCAAAGATAGCCATTATAATACCTCTCTTGGATCAGTTAGTACTCCTTTTAATGCACTAGCAGCAACTGTTTCTGAAGAAGCAAGATATATCTCAGAATCCTTGCATCCCATTCTTCCTTTGAAGTTTCTGTTAGCTGTTGATAAGCACTTCTCTCCTGGCGCCAGAACTCCTTGATGTGCACCAAGGCAAGGTCCGCATCCAGGAGGAAGAATGGTTGCTCCAGCTTCTGCAAGATCTGCAAGGAAACCTGCTCTTGAAGCTTCTGAATAAATTTCACTTGAAGCAGGTAAAACCAGCAATCTTACATTCGCTGAGATTTTCTTGCCTTTTAAAATTTTTGATGTTACTTCTATATCAGATATCCTTCCATTTGTACACGTTCCGATCAGATATTGCTCAAAGAAAAGGCCTTGCAAATCTTTTACCGAAGAGTATTTGTCAACTGCATGAGGTTTTGATACACAAGGAACTATCTCAGAAAGTTCGTATTCCTTAATGAGTGAATATTCAGCATCCTTATCTGACCAGGCAACAGGAATGCTGAAATCCCAGCCTCTTGATTTAAAATGATTTTTCAGGATGTCATCAGGTGGGAATAGTGCGAATTTAGCACCCATTTCAACTCCCATATTTGCAATTGTCATTCTTGAGTCAATATCAAGATGCTGTAAACTATCTCCATGAAACTCCACAGATACATAATTAGCTCCATCCGCGCCTAAATCACCAATAATGGTTAGAATCAAATCTTTTGCAGAAACACCTTTTCTAAATTTTCCTTTCAAGCTTATTTTGAAGCTTTCAGGGACTTTGAACCATGTTTGACCTGTAATCCAAAGACCAGCGGCTTCTGTTCTGTCAATACCTGTTCCCAGACAAGAAAATGCTCCATATGTGCAAGTATGACTGTCGCTTCCGACAACAATACCTGCTGGTTTTGCAAATCCTTCTTCCGGTAGAACCTGATGGCAGATGCCTCTACCAATATCATAGAAGTTTTTTATCCCTTGCTTCTTGACAAATTCCCTTATCTCTTTATGATTAAGAGCAGTTTTTTCGGAAGAAGCAGGTATTACATGATCAAGAATAATAACCAGTCTATCTGGATATTTTACCTTAATATCACTCTTTACTTCATCAAGTTTTTTTATTATCGCAGCAGTATTGTCATGAGTTAAAATATAGTCTGGTTCTAAAAAAACAATTTCATTTACTTTCAGTTTTTTTCCTATACGGTTACCGAAGGCTTTTTGGACAAATGTTTCTCCCATAAATCATCCTTTTAAAGTGTTTTTTCCCTTTCAATTTTTTCGAATTTCTTATTATCTTTCTTTAGCCAAGATATATAAATTATTCTTAATTGATAAACATCCGGGATTATGTTATATGGAGTGCTTAAGCAATAATATTCGAGAGGTTTATTATCTTTTGTTTGAATTGGGTAAGAAAAGGATGTATACCAATATTGCTGCTTTGTAAATGGACAGATTGGAACAGAATCAACTAATCTTGCATTTACCAATTCCTTTAGATCATAAGGCAATCTTTTTTTTGATGTTCTGAATTTTTCTATTGCTTGATCAAGTTTTTTCATATCTTGTTCCAGTTTCTGAATATCTGTTTTATATTGAAGTTTTTCAGAAAGTGATATTCCAAGAAATGTAACAGAAAATATTAAAAATATTGTTATTAACCATTCAAGATTAGTCAAGCCCTTATTTGTAAACATCAAAAAATGGTTCTCCTCTGTCATTATCTCTATAAACTGCTGTTCCATCAAGAAGAATTCCGTTTTTCTGGTTCTTCATGTTAATAGTTACTCTATTATGAGTTTGATAAGTATATACTATTGTACTATCCTTAATTTCACCGGGAAGTTTCTTTATGTAATGTGGAACCAGATCATCATAAAACTGAGGGAATTTTCCTTTGATGGTGTAAAAATGCTGAAGTGGCATGGCTAATTGCATTAATCGCTCATCTTCTCTTTGTAATCCCTGAGTTGATATTGAAGATGTTTCAGTAAGGAAGCTACTTCCTGGAAATAGTATAATTATAATCTCAAAGAAGATAACGCCAAGCAGTATTAACCATATAAAATTAATGAAAGTTAATGATCTGAAAGATTCAAAATGGAAAGAATCATACAAATGCTCTGAAGCGACTCTTTTCTTTTCAGCTTTTATTATCTCTTTTTCACTGCATTCCCTGCATATTGATACTGATGAATGTTTGTCTTTGTTGATATTACATTCTTCACATAAAGGTTTGCTGCATTTGTCGCAAAAATCAACTGCATCTCTTTGACTATGAAAGTAACACTTTATACTCATCTGAATTCCTAAAATACTATATCTGATTTGGTCTAAAATACATTGAAATAAATCAAGTGAAATCTTCTTTTATGAAATATAATTATAAGATTTGTAATTAGAAGTTTCTAAAATAATACAAAAAAGAAATCTGAAATCTAATTATATTCCACTTTTATTTGTGTTTCTCCAATGAGAGTTACTTTCATAGTAGATAAAAATCCTTTGGCTGCTATTTCTCTTTTTATCTGGACTTTAGGTTTTTTCTTATCGGTATTATGCCATTGAATTATTCCAGAACTAGTTATTTTACCACTAAGCAGTTTTAAATTAACTGCAAGATATATGGGTTCGATAATTTTCGAAGTTCCTGAATAGTTATCTATTAAAGGATTTAATTTATCTTTTGAAATTTTATATTCTTCACTGATATCTCCTAAAGGTTCAATATTTATTCTCCTGTTTTTCTTCTTTTTTTCTTTTGATTCTTCTTGATATGCAAGCGGGAATAATATTGATATCTTGTTTTTAAAAGTTACCGTATTGAATTGTTCTCTCAGGATTTTTCTTATCGATACAATCTGAAATGAGTATTGGTACATGTCAGGTAGTGCCTTTATAATATAATCATATATTTCATCCATATTCGTTATTGAATTTATTTCACCATTTCTATCTGCAATGATTATTATCGGTTTGTTAATAATCGCATGATATGCAGCAACAAAATAGTTGTTAGAAGCATTAGGTTTTGAAGTGTTAACATTGTATGAATTAAAACCTTGTTGATTTATTATTATTGTATCTATTCTCATTTCAATCAAGGCACTTCCAATTCTGTCAATACTCAATACTTTCATAGTATATGAATAAAATGAATCTGCTGAATATTTTAACTCCTTGTTCTTTTCAGT
>JAFGND010000085.1 GCA_016927185.1 Candidatus Coatesiibacteriota bacterium | reverse complement strand
TATGCACTAAACTTCTCAGATGGGACTCTTAAATGGAGATATAAGACAGGTTTTTTAGTTCACTCCTCTCCTTGTATCTCAGATGGAGTTGTTTATGTTGGCAGTAATGATTATTATATTTATGCAATAGAGACATATAAGTCTGGCTTCAAGGATAACAAATCAGCTTCTTATATTCCAGCTAAATCCTTCTCTATTTCCCCCAACCCCTTTACTGACAGACTTTCGATTTCCCTTCCTTCTTCTGCTTATATATATTCCCTGACAGGTCAGCTGATTATGAAACTGGAGAAGGGCAAGCATTCTATTGATACAAGCAAATGGAGAGAGGGAGTTTATATAGTGAAGAGCTCGATGGAAACAAAGAAGGTGGTAAAGGTTAGATAGAATTCTTGCTTTTCTGCAGTAGACTGAAGAAAAAATTAAAACAGAAGTTAAACAAAAGAGCTCATGGATTTCCACAAGCTCTTTTTAATAAAACAAGAAAGATAATTCTTAGCTAGCAAATCTTAACTATCCTTTGGGTTACTTAAGCTGATTTAGCTATGAGTATCTGCACATGCCGTTGTTACTTTTCCTCTTCCTATATATTCATCTCTGCAACCTTCATAGCCTTTTGCATAATAGATATAATCATCGCAATCAAGCGCAGTCTTTTCAAATATCAGCTCAGAAATTATTTCTGGTTTTTTGTATGATTTCATTTTTTACTCCATTTTAGCTATTACTCTCAAATAGATTAAATTAATGTTCATTATTTTATTCTACAAACTATAGTTAATAGATATTATTAAGATATTTAATATAGCCTAAAACTAATAGTCTGAGCTATATGGAAATGATATTGTAGAAAAAACCAGATAAGTATTCTATTCACCTATACCATATAATCATGAATTCCTTCATATTCAATCCTGTGATTATCAATGATTGTCTTTATCTCTTCCATGTCATCATTTAATACAAGCAGACATATTCCACAATCTGAGCTCAAGTCTCTTGGAATAGGGATAAGCTTCACGACAAGATTTTCGCTCTTTGCAAGACTTTCCATTTTCAAGGCAGCACTTGATGAGTAAAAAAGTATTACAGATCTTGCTTCTTTCATCAGAAATCCCTGCTTATCTCAATAATAGCATCTATAAGTTTTTCAACATGCTCATAAGTATTAAATATTCCGAAACTTATCCGTACAGTACCTGACGGGAAAGAGCCAATGGATTTATGAGCGGAAGGAGCACAATGTAATCCTGCTCTGGTCATTATTTCGTATTTCTCATCAAGTATCATCGCAACTTTAGATGAAGGCAGCCTGTCTATATTAAAAGAAACTGTAGCAGTACTGTCTTCTGACAAAGGCTCATAGATGGTTATACCAGCTGATTTCTTTAAATAACTCTTGAGCTCATGTGCAAGGCTAATTTCGAAATCATGTATTTCATTTATTTTCCTGGCTGTAATAAACTCAATGCCTGCATTAAGTCCTGATAAACCAACTCCGTTAGGAGTCCCGCTTTCAAACATGTCTGGAAGAAATGTTGGTTGTTCCTCTTTTTCTGATTTACTACCTGTTCCTCCAGTTTTCAGTGTTTTTATCCTTGTGAAATCAACATCATCTCTTATTGCAAGTCCACCAGTTCCTTGCGGTCCATAAAGGCTTTTGTGACCAGTGAAAGCCAGAATATTGATGTTATCTTCATACATGTCTATTGGTATGCAACCTGCAGATTGAGCAGCGTCTATCATAAACAGGATACCATTCTTTTCTGCAATCTTACCTGCTGATTTTATTGGGAAAATTCTTCCATTTACATTTGAAGCATGATTGAGTAGTATAAGAGCTGTATTCTTCTTTATGCTTTTCTCAAGATCATTTATGAAGAGCTCATCTTCTTTATCTCTGATAACAGTAATTTCAACACCCTTTTTTTCAAGATTTCTCAGGGGACGCATTACTGAATTATGTTCCATCGAGCTTGTTATAACATGCATTCCCGGTTCAAGAAAGCCCCTGATAACAAGATTCAATGCTTCTGTTGCATTAAGACAGAACACTATTCTCAATGGATCCTTCAGATCGAGAAGCCTGGCAAGGTTTTCTCTTGTCCTGTAAATAGCCCTGCCAGCTTCTATTGATAAACGATGTGCTGAACGACCTGGATTTGCACTCTTATTTTCAAGATAATCAAGCATTGCCCTGCCAACTTCCCCTGGTTTTGGAAAGCTTGTTGCTGCATTGTCGACGTAAATCATTCTGGTTATTCCTTCGTTACTGTCAAGATGCATTCATCATTGCTTTCTTCTGAATTTACAGTCCAGCCTTCTTTCTGGGCAATCCTTGTTACATTATCTCTCGAAGTTCCAGTATCAACTAATATCTTGAGTTTTCCAGTTTTCATCTGGTTCAGCTTATTAAGAGTCCTTACTATAGGTTCAGGACATGATAATCCCCTTAAATCCAATTCTTCATTCATAATAACTCCTTATTTTTCTCTCATTGTAAATCCAATGACAAGACAGAAAATTATACCGATTATAACTGCTCCCGGTCCCCATAAATCAACACCTTTTGGAGTGCTGGCTATTGCAAAATTATGGGAAAATGCAGCTCCTCCGATCATTCCAAGAACGAAAATGGAAGCATCACCATTTCCCTCTCCTGACATGAATAGCTGTCTTCCTGGACATCCTCCTGCAAGAGCAAATGCCAATCCAGCAAGAAGCATTCCACCAAAATTCCATATATGGTTAGTATGTGCAATCGGTTGCTCAGCAAATCCGGGTTTGAATTGATTGAAAACAAGATTAGCAATAAATGCACTTATCAACATTGCTATTATTCCAGATATAAGATGAAAATCCTTTATCAGTATTACATCTCTTATTGAACCCATTGTACAGAATCTGGTTCTCTGAGCAATAAAACCGATTATAATTGCAATACCAAGAGAAAGTGCAATGCTAGCATATTTTGAACCTGGTCCTTCAGTACTGAAAAATAATGCACCAGATGGCAGCTGTGGCTTGAAAAGAAGTAATAATAGAAAGGAAATCATTATTACAGGCATTATCAATCCAACTATTGAATACGTTTTCTGGCTTCTTCCCAGACTGAATCCTTTCTTGATGAATAAAACTCCTATCCAGACACCTGCTATGAGACCAAGTGCCCCCAGTATTGCATTGCCATCTCCTCCTGCCAGCCTCAGGAGCATTCTCCATGGGCATCCCAGAAATACCAATGAGCCTATCATTGCAAAAAAACCAAGCATGAATCTTATTATAGGTGCTGAACCTGTTCTTGATTTGAATTCCTTGAATATCAATGCAGCAATGAATGCACCTAATACAAAACCTATTATTTCTGGTCTCATATACTGTACTACTGCTGCTCTATGTAATCCCAGGGCTCCCGCTATATCCCGTTCCATGCATGCAACGCATATTCCCATATTGGGAGGATTTCCCATTTTCTGAAGAAACGAAGCAAAAAAACCAATCAATATACCTGCAACAATTATACCTTTTCTGGTTGAAAAAAATGATAACATAAGATCTCCTTAGCGTAAAATATTAAGAAATCGCTGTTTAGCCTAAACTAGCTAAGGAGTACTCACAATCCTGTTATATTATTGTATTGGTCAAAGAAAAGTCTTTTTAATGAAACGCCTGAAATGGCTTTAAAAGACTGTTTTGTTAAATCAACTACTTTCATTTTCAACTGACATCACTTTATTATTATGGATTCAAGTCAAGACAAATATAAACACTGTTTTGAAAAATCTGTATTCGATTAATCTACCTCAATTCCTGAAATATCCCCTTTCTGCCTTGCTGAATGCCTTTTCCTGAGTATTTCTATTACCTCTAAAATACTCAAATCCTTGCTTGCAAGAAGCACAATTACATGAAAAAGCAAATCAGCTACCTCGTTTTTCAATGCATCTCTGTCAGTTAGGCTATCTATTACGCATTCAATTGCCTCTTCTCCAACCTTCTGGGCTATTCTCTTTTCACCCTGCCTTATAAGCTCAGATGTATAACTGCCTTCCCTTGGATTTTCTATCCTGTCTTTGACAATATACTGAAGAAAACTTAGAAATCCAATTCCTTCAGCTTCTTTATCGGAGAAGCATGACATTACATCTCTATGACATACATTGCCTTCAGGAATGACTTTCAAGAGCAATGCATCACAGTCACAATCCTTTTCCATTGAAATCAGGTTCAGGTAATTACCTGAAGTCTCTCCTTTCAGCCAAAGTCTTTGCCTGCTTCTGCTGAAAAAAGTCACTCTTTTTCTATCCAGCGTTTCCAGTACTGCTTCCTCATTCATGTAACCAAGCATTAGAACCTGAAGCGTATCATTATGCTGAATTATTGCAGGAATGAGACCATTTGCTTTTCCGAAATCCAGCTCCTTCAATATATCCTTGTTCACTTCATATCACCTTCTTACATGTATTCCCTCTTTGAAAAGAAATTCCTTCAATTCCCTTATTATTACTGTTTTCCTGTGAAAAATGCCTGCAGCAAGCGCTCCATCAACACCTGTTGATTTGAAAAGATCAAGGAAATCTTCACATTTTCCTGCACCACCAGATGCAATTAGTGGAACATAACACAATTCCTTTGCCTTTTTTAGCTGGATAATGTCATATCCTTCTCTTGTTCCATCCATATCCATGCAGTTAAGAACAATCTCTCCGGCCCCTCTGTCCTGCACTTCTTTTATCCAGTCGAAAGTCTTCAAGTCTGTTTTCGTTGATTTCCTTGTATCACCAGTATATTTGTGAACATAGAAATCACTGCCATGGAAGCTGCTGTCAATTCCAATTACTACGCATTGAGAACCAAATATCTGCACTAGCTCATTTATGAAAGATGGATTTTGTATTGCTGGAGTATTAATGGATATCTTGTCAGCTCCACTATGAAGTATTTCTTCTGCCTGCCTTACACTGCTTATTCCCCCGGCAACGCAAAAAGGAATATCCAGAAATTCTGCAATCCTGCTGAGCCATTCCCTGCCAGTAACCCTGTTTTCAGGGCTTGCAGTGATATCATAAAATACAAGTTCATCCGCTCCCTGCTCACAGTATAAAAGAGCCAGTTCCAGTATGTCACCAACTACTTCATGATTCCTGAACTTCACACCTTTTACAACCTTGTCATTCATGACATCAAGGCAGGGAATTATCCTTTTAGCAAGCATCCAGAACCTCTTTAAGAGATACCCTTTTTTCATAAAGTGCCTTGCCAATAATAACAGCATCAAGCCCTGCTTCTTGAAGCGAAATTACATCTTCAATTGAGTTGACACCACCTGATGCGAAAAGGAATAAATCCGGATACTTTCTTTTTATCTCCTTGTAAAGCAGAAGGTTGGATCCCATAAGAGTTCCATCCCTGTCTATATCAGTGCATATAAGGTATTTTATTTTTATGGAGCAGCATTCCTCAAGGCAATCCCATAATGAAATTCTGCTGTCTTGCTGCCAGCCCTCTATCATTATATATGGTATATCTCCTGCATGAAATATATCAAATGCTATAACTATTCTTTCATTCCCGAACCATTCAAGCCATGTTTTTAATCTATCTGGATTTTTCAGAGCAATGCTACCCGTGATTATTCTTTCAACACCGCTTCCAATAAGCATTTCTATATCTTCTTTGTTCCTTATCCCTCCACCTGCCTGGACAGCCAGTCTGGTTTTGCTGCATATTGATGATATTGCTTCAATGTTACTGATAATTCCATCCCTTGCACCATCCAGGTCTATCACATGAAGAAACCTGGCACCAAGTTTTTCATAATTCAAGGCAATATTAAGCGGATTATCACTATATTGAGTGCTTTCATTGAAATCACCCTTGAATAATCTCACGCACTTGCCATTCATGATATCTATAGATGGGTATATTTCCATATTCACTGCCTAATGAAATTCTCAAGGATCTTCGAACCAGCCTTTCCTGATTTCTCTGGATGGAACTGGCAACCAAAAAAGTTATCCTTCTCTACAACAGCAGAAAAAATGGTACTGTAACATGATGAAGCAGATGAATTTTCATCAACTTCAACATAGTATTTATGTATGAAGTAGAAAAAACTGTCATCTGGAATATTTTCAAGAAGCCTGCTTTTCTTCAAAATTTCTAAATTATTCCATCCCATATGTATCTGGGGCATATCATTTTCTTTCCTGAATTCTTTTAGCTTGCCCTTGAATATTCCAAGGCAGTTCGTTTCGTTTTCCTCTGAATACTCAAACATTATCTGCATGCCAAGACAAATTCCAAGCACCGGTTTGCTTGTTTCAGTAAGATATTCTGAAAGTGAGTATCTGGAAAGTATTTTCATTGCATTACCTGCTGAGCCCACTCCTGGAAGTATTATTCTATCAGCATTTCTTATTTCCCTTAAATCTTCGGTGAACTTGCTGTCATATCCAAGTCTCTTGAGTGCAAACTGCACTGATGAAATATTTACTCCTCCGCTATTGACAATGACTATTTTCAAAGCACTCCCTTTGTAGAGCTTATTTCATCACTGGTTATCCTGACTGCATCCCTCAGGCATCTTGCAAAAGCCTTGAAAGCTGATTCTATCTTGTGATGAGTATTATCACCATAAATCATGATATGGGCATTTATTTGAGCTGAACTGCAAAGGCTTTCGAAGAAGTGCTTAACCATTTCTGTAGGAAAATCTCCTGCATATTCTTTGTCAAAGTCAGCCGTGAATTCGACATGAGGTCGTCCTGAAATATCTATTGAAACCTCGCTTCTTGATTCATCCATTATGAGGATTCTCTCCCATGCAAATCTCTCTATTCCCTTCTTGTCTCCTATCGCCAGTTTTATGCACTCACCCAGTGCTAATGCCACATCCTCAATTGTATGATGTTCATCCACATTCAAGTCGCCAGAGACTTCTATTTCCAAATCAAAGCTACCATGTTTTGCAAATTGCTCAAGCATGTGATTAAAGAAACCAATACCTGTTTCAATATCAAATTTACCTGAACCATCAATATTAAGGGTAATTTTTATATCAGTCTCATTTGTTTTTCTGCTGATAGAAGAAGTTCTCTCCCTTGCCAGAACTTTTTTAGTGATTTCCTGCCAGCCAAGATTAGATGAAAGCAAGAATCCTCTTATGCCTAAATTCTCTGCAAACTCCACATCAGTAAGTCTGTCTCCAACCATTATAGAATTTGCGATGTCTATCTCATTGCTGGATAAATACTCACTTACCATACCAGTTTTTGGTTTCCTGCATTCGCAATTCTCTTTGGCATAATGCCTGCATATAAAAACTTGTGAAAAGCTTATTCCCTCGCTTTCGAAAACCTGGAACATCTTGCTGTTTACAAGGTTGAAATTCTCCAGACTGTTTGCAGGAGTACCCAAACCATCTTGATTGGTGACTATCACTATCTCATATCCAGATTCAAAGAACTTTTTCAAGGATGATATTACAAATGGTATGAATTCAAGTTCTTCCAATGAATTCACCTGATGAGTCTCAGAAGGTTCAACTATAAGAGTTCCATCCCTGTCTACAAATAAAACTTTCTTCATTTCACAAATCCCGCTTTACTGGCTCTTATGGACACAGCTCTTTTATGAGCAATCAATTCCTCTTTTTCAGACATGATTTCGACTGTAGTTGCCAAACTCATCAAGCCTTCTCTTTTTATATGCTGAAAAGAAACGCATTTCATGAAATCATTAACGCTTATCCCGGAACAGCTTCTTGCGAAACCGCTTGTAGGGAGTACATGATTTGTTCCGCTTGCATAATCACCGAAGCTTTCAGACGAGAATTTTCCGAGAAATACTGAACCAGCATTCCTGATGTGTCCTGCATAATTCCTGTAGTTACTTGAAGACAAAACTAGATGCTCTGGTGCATATTTGTTGGAAAATTCCAGAGCCTGCTCCATGTTTTCTACTATAAGAACAAAACTGTTTTTAAGGGCTTCAAGAATTATCTCCTTTCTTGGAAGATCTTCAAGTTGCAGTTTCAGCTCCTCAAGTATCTCCTCAGATTTACTCTTGTCAGTGCAGACAAGTACAACCTGTGAATCTTTTCCATGCTCTGCCTGTGACAGCAAGTCTGATGCAACGAATTCTGCATCAGAAGTCTTGTCTGCTATAACAAGTAGTTCACTAGGTCCTGCAGGCATGTCTATTGAAGTCACTTCAGAAGATAACAGTTTCGCAGCAGTAACATATGCATTACCAGGCCCGAAAATCTTGTCTACTGCTGGAATCTGCTTTGTTCCGTAAGCCATTGCGAAAATCGCCTGTGCCCCGCCTGTCTTGTATATTTCATGCAAACCTATGCATTTAGCTGTCCATATTATCACTGGATTGATTTCATATTCCTTGCAAGGTGGAGTGCAAAGGATTATCCTGGAGCAACCTGCAATCACGGCAGGAATTCCCAGCATCAATACTGTAGAGAATAAAGGGGCAGTTCCTGCTGGTATATACAATCCAGCCTTTTCCACAGGGAAAAATTCCTGCCAGCATTTAATGCCTTTTGAAATAACTCTTCTTCTCCCTTTTGGCAATTGTTTCTCATGAAAACTCCAGATATTATCCCTTGCTTTCAGAATGGCTTCTTTTAATTCCCTGGAAAGAAATTTGTCTGATTCCTTGAACGCATTTTCGTTGACTTTCAGATCTTTCAGCAATACCCCATCGAATTTCTCAGTCAGCCTTATAATGGCATCATCACCGTTTTTTATTACATCTTTCCGGATTTTCTCTGCAGATTTTCTTACTTCTCTTGATACAAGGCATTTCCTTTTGCATAGTGATTCAATCTTGCTTTCAGAAAGCCTGGATAATAAATAGGTTTTCATGTCAGCTCATCATCTTCTCTATTGGAACTACAAGAATTGAGCTTGCACCTGCCTGCTTCAGTTTCTCCATTGTCTCCCAGAAAACAGGTTCAAGACAGACTGCATGAATAGCAACCTTGTCCTGATCCTCAAGCTGCAATATTGTAGGAGATTCTGCTCCGGGGAGAAGTCTGGTTATTGCCTTCAAATCCTTCCTGTAAGCATTAAGCATTATATACTTGCTTTCTCTTGCAGAAAGAACTCCCTTCATCCTTTTAAGAAGTTTATCAAGTATCTGCTGCTTATCTTCATTGATTTCAGTGTTGCCAATGAGAATTGCCTGACTTTTCATGAGTGTTAATATCTCTTTCAATCCGTTTGATTCAAGAGAAACACCAGTGCAGACTATATCACATATAGCATCAGATATATTCATGTGAGGTGCCACTTCTATCGAACCTTGCATCTTGACTATTTCAGCGTTAATATTATTTGATTCAAGAAAGTCTTTGAGAATTCCAGTATAATAAGTTGCTATCTTCAAGCCATTCAAGTCACTCAAAGTAGAATATTGGATATTTTCTGGAATTGCTATAGACAATCTGCATCTGGAAAATCCAAGAAATTCTATTATTCTTGAATACTTGCTGTAATTTGATGACAGGATGAATTCCTTATATACGTTTTCTCCAACAATACCGGCATCACAGACACCTTCTGATACAAAGCTGGGAATGTCATTATCTCTTACCAACAAGATGTCTATTGGCAACTCCTGTACTCTGCTTAAAAGCTGCGTCTTACTTTCAAGAACAGAAAGCCCACATTTCTTCATCAAGTCAATACTTCCCTCAGAAAGCTTGCCGCTTTTTTGCATGGCTATCCTAAGTCTATTGCTTTGCTTCATTTTCTTCTTTCTTCATCAATCTGTCCAGTATAATTTTGTATCCCTGATATTCCTCATCATGCAGGAATCTTGCAACCCGGGTAACTGTTGTTGTGCTTGTTTTGGAAAAATCGCTAATTTGCCTGTATGAAAGCTTGTCGTCATAAAGCAGTTTTGCAATGTACCACCTTTCCTCCATTTCTCTTATTTCTTTTGGAGTGCATAAGTCTTTAATGAATCTTTTTGCTTCATCTTCTGTTTCAAGCAAATTCAATGCCTCATAAAGACTGCATTCATTTACTTTATAGCCTTCTTTCATTCCTTCTTTCATTTTTTACTTGACTCCTTTCTCGTATTAATACGATAACACGCACACAAATTATTGAAATTATTGTCAAGGAGAAAAATGAAAAAAACAAAAATATCTTCCGGGAGATTAACCAGACTTGCAAGAAAGGAGATAAGGGAATTAAAAGGATATGAAATAGATAATCAATCTTGCAGCATCAAACTTGATGCAAATGAAAATCCTTACTCTCCTGAAATTAAATCTTTTCCGAAGATGAGTTTCAACAAGTATCCTGAATGCCAACCCGTTGCACTCATTGAAAGGCTTTCATCGCTTTATGATGCTGATAAGGAAAAGATACTTGTATCAAGAGGCAGCGATGAATCAATAGATCTCTTAATAAAAGCTTTCTGCAAGGCTTATGAAGATAAGGTAATGATATTCCCTCCAACTTTCTCCATGTACGAAATTTATGCAAAAATTCAGGGAGTGAAATTATTGAAAATTCCATTGCTTCCTGAAAACGATTATGAAATAAAATTCAGCCAAATAGAAAAAGATATAAGAAAGACTAATCCAAAAATTCTTTTCATACCTAATCCAAACTCCCCAATTGGAAAAACCATGAATAAAGATAATCTTCTGGAAATTGCTGAAAAGCTTCAAGACAAGGCATTAGTTGTTATAGATGAAGCCTATATAGAGTTTTCCAAAGAAAAAAGCATGACAAGATATCTGGAAAAATCAGATAATCTTGTGATTCTTCGAACTCTTTCAAAAGCATATGGTATGGCCTCATTGAGGCTGGGAGTATGTATTGCGGATAATGAGATAACAAGAATACTGAGGAGAATCCAGGCTCCCTACTCCATACCTGCTCCATGTTATAATATCGCTCTTGAATGTCTTTCAGCTCAAAACATGAAGAAGACAGGCAGGAGAATTAGAATAATCAAAGATGAAAGGGAGAGATTATCCGCTATTTTGAAAAATTTCTCTTTCATAGACAGGTTATTTGAAAGTAATACGAATTTTGTTTTCATCCAGCTGAATAATCCCCTGAAATTATGGAAATTCTGTAAATCAAGAGGCATTCTCCTGAAATTCATAGACAATGAAATGCAAGGAATAAGGATCACAATCGGAAACATGAAAGAGAATGATACGCTTATCTCTGCATTCAGGGAGTACGAAGAAAACCCAGACAGAAAGAAAGCTTATTATAAGAGGAAATAGTACTACTTCAGTATATAGCTTCTGAGTTCGCGCTTTTCTGCAAGTTTCTCATAAATATAAAACTGAAACAAAACATAACCAATATTGGGAGCGAAATAATCATACTCCTTGAAGCTTATTTCATTCTTGTTTGTTATCTCTATTTTCAAGGCATTCCTGAAAGTTCCACCTACAGTATTAACTGTTTCATTTGTAGATACGATTGTAAAGACCAGAGTATCATTACCAGATTCACTTATTGTCTCCCATGTAGTTCCTGCATCATAAGGTTTCTTGAGCATTATATATTGACTGCTGTAAACCTCTCCCAAAGTATCTTCATAATCCACTCTTTCAAGACCATTCTGGGTCAGGGAATAACCATAAGTTTCTGCCTCATAATTTCCTGTATCAATCCTTGAAGAAACCATATATACTTCACTTCCACCTTTTTCCTTTGTTGCAGCATTTCTATCCAGTTTTATGGTATAACTATACAGAGATAAATCAGTGCTTTCCCTGAAAGTCCATTCATTGCCAATCTTCAATGGGAAATAATCAGTATTGCCGTTGTCTCCATCATTATCAGATGTATCGTCACCACAGCTTATTAAAAAAGACAGCATCAACAGGATTGAAATAATTGTAAATATTTGTCTCATTTTCTCCCCTAAATTCATTTTTGTATTACATATATTTCACTGTCACAGTTATTGTTTTCTCAGATGAATCAACAGAGAATTTTGCAGAATTGAAGCCTGGTGCTGAAAGACCAACCTTTGGATTATTTGAGAATCCAAAACCTTCTGAAGGAATAGTAATAAGCTTGTAATCCATTTTCCCGTTCTTGTTTTCATCATGCAATAACGCAATCGCATAATTACCATATGGGATGCTCTTGAAAGTCACGCTGCATTCTTCTGATGCTGAAACAGAAAGGCTTTTGTAAGTAGTAGGAGATGCAAATGTATCAGCACTATTATATAAAGCAACCCTAACAACACCCTTTGCATTCCTCAATCCAGCCACTTTCACAATCAATATTGCGCTGTTTGCCTCTTCATCAGCAAATATTAAGCTGAAGAGAAATGCAATTACAAATATAATTTTTTTCATATTTTTCCCTTTCCAGCTAATACTCAAGAAACAGTAATCCAGCACCCAGTATTGATGCCTTCTTCCCGAGATTGACTTTTGTCAGACTGCATGTTCTTGCTGAAACAGGATTTGCAGATTTCCATGCCTGCTTTATTACTTCATCAATTATCTCCGGATTTGATTCAAGAACTCCCCCTCCAAGAACAATCACTTCAGGATTGAAAATTGTCATTATATTTGATATCCCCAAACTCAGGAAAAAAATGAACTCCTCCCATAGATTTGATGCAAGAGGATCCCCTTTCAATGCAGCTTCCTTTATGTCTCTTATAAGCAGGGATGCCTTATCCCTGTTATATTTCTCAAACAGCAGTCCCTTTCTCTCGCTTTCCAGAGCTTTTCTTGCCTTTCTCAACACACCCTGTCCGCTTGCTTCGGCTTCAAAACACCCATTATTTCCGCATGCACAAAGACTGCCTCTTGCATTTATTACCATATGCCCGACTTCACCTGCTGCATTACTGCATCCACTCAGTAATTTCCCGTCAACAATTATCCCAGAGCCGATGCCTGTTCCCAGATATATGCATATGAAATTCCTGATGCTCTTATAATAATAGTGATGTTCAGCAAGTGCTGCAACTCTTACATCATTTTCAACCATCACGGGAATTTCATATTTCTCCCTTAGAAAAGTCCCAAGCGGAAATAAATCATGAAAGAGATTTGGTGAATATAAAATATCTCTTGTTTCAGGATCTATGGAACCTGCTGAACCAATACCAATTCCCTTTATTTCAGACAAATCGAATGTTTTTATAAGATCATATATGGCTTCAAGAACTGCTTCCTTACCTTCACTAATAGGCGTTGGTATGTTCTTGTGGTCATAAACATTTGAATCATATAGGGTTACAATCCCAGCCTTGATGCTTGTTCCACCAAGATCTATTCCAATATACATAATTCTCTGCCTGAATAAATCTGCCAGGTTTGCAAATGCGGATTTGCAAGCAATCCGCTTTCTCTTGATTCTGAACGGGTTATCAATAATGACGATTTCAATGCATCTTTCTCCCTGATAGCAGACCATTTAGCAAAATATACTTCCTGCTCCATTATGTTATAGACTTCAATACCAGCACATTTCAAAGACGGCAGAATCTCATTATATAGAATTATAATCCTTGTCCACCCATCATATTTCTGGTGCTTCTCGAAACCACTGACAATCTTATACAAATGTTTGTTTGGATTTATGAAATGATTGCTTAATGAAAGCCAGTTTTTTAAATCCTTGATACTTTTAAATTCACCTTCGAATTTATAAAAAGTGGCTCTTGACAAATCCAGAAGTTTTCCCTTCCAGCCTATTCTGTAAAGCGTTGTCCTGGCTGTATATATAGTTGTATCTGTAATTTTTGGGAAAACGAGGAGTTCTACTTTCATTATTCCAGGTCTCCTCTAACATAAAAATCTATTGTTTTCTTTTCCTGAATGGACTTCAATAATTTCTGGGCAAATTCCTGAGCTGGATCATGTCCATATACTTTTAGCATGAAATTCATTGCTATAACTTCAACTATAACTGTAATGTTTTTTCCCGGCTGAATAGGTATGATTATCTGAGGTATTTCAACATCAAGATATCTGGATGTCTGGAGTTCCAGCCCTGTCCTGTCTACTTTTATTATATCTTCCCACCTTCTCAGACATACTTCCACTTCCACTCTTTTATGCATTCTGATAGCTCTTACACCAAAGAGTGATTCAACATTTATTACACCTACTCCTCGCACTTCCATGTGAAAACCAAGTAATTCGCTACCTTTCCCGATCAATATTCCCTCAGGACTTTTAATTATGTTAACAACATCATCTGCAACAAGTCTGTGTCCCCTCTCCACTAAATCAAGAGCACACTCACTCTTGCCTACTCCGCTATCTCCAGTGAAAAGCATTCCAATTCCATATACATCAACAAGAGTACCATGAACTGTAACTTGAGCTGACAGGACTTTCCAGAGATAATTATTAAGATTCAATATAAGAGTATTGGTTGGTAATATGGTTCTCATTACAGGAATTTTTCTCTCTTTTGCTAATCTCAAAAACTGCTGGGGAACCTGCAAATCCCTTGCAATTATATATGCAGGAGTATCGAAAGAAAGAAGATGTCTCAATGTCTCATTTCGTTTCTTGGAAGACAATGATTCAAGATATGTTATTTCAGTGCCACCGAGAATCTGTATGCATTTATGTGGAAAATAAGCCGTGAATCCAGCCAGAGCAAGTCCAGGTCTGTAAACCTGTGTTTCTGTAACTTCCCTGTCAAGTCCATCTTCCCCTTCTATCAATGCAAGATGAACCTTTTCTTTCAAGTCGTTATATATTTTTTTTACAGCAACTTTTTGCAATTTTTTTACATCTTGGGAATAATCAATCCATAATTCCCGTCTATAAGCCTATAAACAACATTGAACTGATTTGTTTCAACATTAAGGAAAATATGAAAAGCCTTGCCATTAAGCTCCAGATCCATAATTGCATCATCCGGACTCATTGGCTTGACTACTAATGCTTCAGTACTGACAATCTTGTGTTTTTCTGTCCCTTCTCCTACGCTTTCCTGATGTACTATTTGATGCTCACCGAATATTCTCTGCTCGGGAACCTTTTTCTTCTTTGTTTGTATCTTTGTCTTGAATTTCCTGATATTCTTGTCCATTTTTTCGATAGCCATTGATATACTCTGATACATATCTTTAGTGATTTCTTCACTATACATTCTTTGATGCATTGCATGGATTGTAATTTCTGCCTTATCCCTATATTTCTCCTTCTGAAGTATTATATCAATATCTATTATCTCTGGAAAATGCTCTTTGATCTTCTTCAATTTTTCATTGATATAATCCTTCAATTCAGATGAAAGTTCAAAGTTCCTGGCAGTGATTTGGATATTCATTGTTTCTCCTTTTCTAACATTTCCATATCAGATTTGTTTAAATTCATATAAGTATCATAAGCTTTAAAAGAACTTCTTACGAATGGTCCCGACAATACATGCCTAATTCCTGAATCATTTGCTATTTGCTTCAATTCATCAAATTCTGCTGGATGATAATATCTGACTGGTCTTGCATGAAAAGATGTTGGGGCTATGTACTGCCCTATAGTCAATATATCAACACCGCATTCATGGATATCTTCAAGCAGAGATTCTATCTGTTCCTTGCTTTCTCCCAGACCGACCATGAAGCCAGTCTTGACAGGGATTTCAGAGATGGAATTCGCATTACTAAGAAGCTCAAGTGAACGAAAATAGCTTGAATATGGTCTGTAAATCGGGTAAAGCTCCTTTATCATTTCAATATTATGGTTAAGTATTGCGGGTTTAATGTCAAGAATATCTTGAAGAGGTTTCAGATTTCCGTTAAAATCAGGTATCAGCACCTCTATTTTGATGTCATTCATCAGTTTACGGATTTCCTCCACAGTCCTGATGAACATGCCTGCACCACCATCTTCAAGATCGTCTCTTGTGACAGATGTCAGTACGACATACTTAAGTTGCATTCTTTGGACTGCAAGAGCAATCCGCTGAGGTTCAAGCTCATCAATATGCAATTTAGACATATCATGTTCTATACTGCAAAAAAGGCAATTCCTTGTACAATACTTTCCAAGCAGAAGAAATGTTGCATTCTTGTCTCCAAAGCAATCATTTCTGTTGGGGCAATGGGCTTCATCACAAACTGTGTTGATATTCAGATCCTTCAGCAAATGCCTTGTGAAAATGTAATTTCCAGGAGCTGAATGTTTCTTCTTGAGCCACGATGGTTTAGATGATGCCATATTCCTTTCTTCCATCAAGCATAAAGTATTATCCCCAATGACACTGAAACATTCAATGAATCGCAATCATCGTTCATTGGAATAGATATATTGTCATGCTCCAGTGAATTGTATTCCCTGCTTACCCCTTTTGCCTCATTACCCATTATCAAAAGGGAATTATCAGGAAGGCTGAACAGCTTACCTTTGTTCTTGCGTGTAATAAAGACTTTCAGATTATGCCTGGTTATGAAATCTCTTGCTGTTTCTATATTCGTTTTTTCATGGATGTTCATGAAAAAATAGGCTCCTCTTGACGCTCTGAATGTCTTGGGATTGGCAAGCTTTGCACATTCTGGACTCAAGAATATTCCTGATATACCTGCAGCAAAGCAAGTCCTTATCATTGAACCTACATTCCCGGGGTCCTGAATTCTGTCAAACAGCACGAATTTCCCTGTTTCTGGAAAATCTCTTATATTGGTGCTTTTCCAGCTGAATTCTGCTGCCATTGAAGAGGAAGTCTTGAGCTCAGTAAGTTTTCTCAGCATTCTCTCTGAAACTAGCTGAAAATTGCTGAAAGATCTCAGTTTACTAATGTCAGATTCCTTGACAAGATAGATTTTATCAGGTTTTCTCTTCCATTCAAGGCTTTCTAAAACAGCTTCTTCCCCTGGTAAAAATAAACGAAGAGTTTCTGTCAACTATTTCTTCTTTTTGTCTTCCTCGACAATCACGGGAATCGTTTTCCCGACAAGACCATCAGCAGAACGTTCTAAAGCTAGAACAGTAACCTTCTTGTCTGAGGGAAATTGCCTGAATATTGGTTCAATAGCATTTAGTCGTCTTGCCTCTTTTGAAATTACATTGACTGCTTCATACTTATTCAGAAAAAAAGTCAATGCCTTGAAATCGCGTTTCTCTTTCTCCATTTAAACTCCTAAATTATGTTTTCTATTTGTTCTTTTATCTTGTCAATCAATGACTTGATCTGCACTGAATACCTTATTATATCAAGATCATTAGCTTTGCTGCATACAGTATTTATTTCACGCAGCATTTCCTGGGAAATAAAAGTTAGTTCCTTTCCTTTCAGTTTCCTGTTCTCAATCTTTAAAGTTTCCTCGAAATGATTTATATGAGAAGAAAGCCTTATCAGTTCTTCATGAATACTCAGTTTTTCTGCGTAAAAAATTATTTCCTGTTCCAGTCTTTCTGCAGGGATTTCCTGAGAATCCATCAATGAACAAATCTGTTCTTTAAGCTTGTTTCTCTGCCTTGTTAGTCTGTCAGGTTCTATTTCCCTTATATGATTTATAGTTTCGGCTATTTCCTCAAGAATTGATTTAATATCTTTCTCTAATACACTTCCTTCTTCTTCCCTTCTCAGCCAGAGATTTGCCACCTGTTTCTCAAGTTGAGTGAATAATGCCTTCTCTATTTCCTCATCAATCTCATCCTTCAGCTCAGCAATCTTGTCATCATACCTGTTCAAAACCAGCTCAAGCTTTATATCTTCATTCAAATCCAGAGATTCAGCAATAAAACAAATCTCCTTCTTTATTTCTTTCAGGAAATCCAGATTATAATCCTTGCTGTAATCCAGTTTCTTGTTCATCAGTTTTCTTATGCAAAGAGTTATCTTGCCTCTCGCAAGATTGTCTGAAAGATACTTGTTAATTTTATACTCAAGTGCTCTTATTTCTGAAGGTAATATGAGTCTTATATCAAGATACTTGCTGTTAAGCGAATAAAGATCTATCTGGTAATTATTATATCCCAGACATAAATGTTCTGTAGAAATTCCAGTCATACTGTAAAGCACTTCAATCCCTTGATTTAACTTGTTTTAGGGCTTCTCTTCATTCTAAAAGCCCGTATTTTAGTCAAGTGTTTTGTATATTGCCCCTGTAAAGCATTGCTATATAATATTTTATGCTTATATATCATGGAGATGCTACTGTTTCTCATAGTTTATCTTGTCAAGAATGCCAGCTTCCTTGAAACCCTTGATTCTCAATCTGCAGCTGGCGCAAACCCCGCAAGCTAATCCCTGCCTGTCAGGATTATAGCAGCTGCTAGTTAACGAAAAATCAAGTCCCAGCTCATCGGCTAGCTTTACTATTTCTGACTTCTTCATATTCTGAAGCGGGGCTTTTATTTCTATTTTCTTCCCTTCCCTTCCTGCCCTGGTAGCCAAAACAGAAATCTCACTGAATTTACTGAGAAAATCCATTCTGCAATCAGGATAATTAGAGAAATCAAGGCTGTTTATTCCTATATAAATCCTCTCTGCATTTCTTGTCTCAGCAAAAGCAAGTGCAAGACTGAGGAAAATGAGATTTCTTGCAGGAACATAAGTAAGCGGTATTTCACCATCTAAAGGCTCAGATTCAGGCACATCAATATCATCAGTCAATGCACTTCCTCCTATTACATCAAGCGGGAGATTCAAGATGAAATGTTCTGCCTCATTAGAAATTGCAAGTCTTGAAGCCATTTCAATCTCTACCGCATGCCTCTGATTATAGAAAAAACTCAATGCAATTGGCTGAAATCCATCTTTTTTTGCTATCAACAAGCAGGTAGAAGAATCTAGACCACCTGAAAGCAGGACAACTGCTCTTTTCAATCCTTTTTCTGCAGCCACGAAATTTTCTTCAATCCAGTGATTTTTGATTCCAGGTTCTGAATTATCCTGTGAGATTGCTTGTCTACTATCCCTTTTTCATGGAGTTTTATGCTCAATATTATTCTTATTGTTTTCGTATTGAAGTCTTTTGTATACTGACAATAATGAATAAGTACATCCTTTTCCTTTACAGCCTTTATAACTTCATCTATTATATCTTCTGAATATTCCACTTCCACTACAAGCTCTCTCCATGAATCTTTCGAGTAGTATCTTTCAAAGTAGTTAAGAAAAATAAGCGAAAAAACTGCAAAAGTAGTGGCAATAGCTGCAATTTCGTAATATCCCATCCCGCATGTCATTCCTACTCCGGAAGAAACCCATATGCAACTGGCAGTAGTGAGCCCTCTTACATTAATCCCTGATTTGATAATTGCACCAGCTCCCAGAAAACCTATGCCAGTTATTATCTGGGCAGCTATTCTCCCTGGATCCGTTCTCAATGCTTCTGGTAATGAGTTATATATTGTTATATCAACAATATGTATGGAAAGAATCATTAAAAGCGCTGAACCAAGTGAAACCAGAATCTGTGTTCTCAGTCCTGCTGCTCGTCCTTTTGAATCTCTCTCTAGTCCAATCAAAGCTCCCAAGGCAGCAGCAAGAGCAAGTTTTTCTATTATAATCAATAGTTCACTAAAAGACAGGCTTATCATTCATCATTTCCTGATTGTTGTACAGACTACTTCATAAATCTTGATCTGGTGTTCCTTACCTTTGATTTTCTGCATTGGCAGTTCATTTACTTCTATCCTGTTTTTGACAAACTTGTAAGTATCCTCACTTATCAGTATCTGTCCCTTGCATGCAATGTGGGATAGCCTGCTTGAAAGATTGACAGTATCTCCTATTACAGTATAATCCATTCTACTATAGCTCCCTATATTTCCTGAAATCACTTCACCTGTTGATATACCAATGCCAATATAGAAATCACTGCTGAATAAATCTGAGAATCCTCTTGATTTCCAACCTTTCTTCAGATTCTCTACAAGAGACTGCATTTTTATTGCTGAATTTATGGCTCGCAGCTCATCGTCAGGATGACTGAATGGAGCACCGAAAACTGCCATCAATCCATCACCCAGATACTTGTCAAGAGTTCCCTCGAATTCAAAGACTGTCTGGGTCATTATAGTGAAATACTCATTCAGAAGAGTTACGAGTAGATTTGAATCAACTTGCTCAGTAGTTGGGGTGAAGTTTCTTATATCTGCAAACAAGACAGTTACATGCTTTTTCACACCACCAAGCTGCATTTCACCTGGAGCATGAAGAACCTGCTCTACTATTTGAGGAGAAAGGTATCTTGCAAGGGTAAGTCTCATCTGCTCTTCTTTTCTGACTTTCTCATACAAACTGGCGTTCTCTATGGCAATTGCACTTTGATTAGCGAAAGCAACAAAAAACTCTAGATCCTCCTGCCTGAAAACTTTCTTGTTTTCAAGTCCTCCCTTGTTATCTGCATAGATAACTCCAAATGTTTCACCATCTCTTCCTTTCAATGGAACACAAAGCACAGATTTGATATTGTGAGATATTATTGACTCCTGATTGGAAAATCTGGGATCAGTTGCTGCATCAAAAGTGAGTATCGGTTCACCTTTCTCTACTACCTTGCCTGCAATTGATTGTGATATGCCAACTCCCTCAAATTCCTTGATGTCATCTTCCATCAGCCTTGCAACTTTTACTTCCAGATCTCCCTTTTCATTTTTCATCAAGACAAATCCGCGCTCAGCTTTTATTGCCTTTAATGCCAGATCCATTACCAGGTTAAGCAGAACCTGCATATCATATACGCTTGCTATAAGCCTTGAAACATCATATAAAGTATGCCTTATTTCAGCTTCCTTTATCAGTTTCTTGAAATTCCTGTTTAACTTACGGAAAAGCTGGCTTGCTTCAATGTTTATCTTGGGACTGGATAGTGATGGTGAAACCTGAAAGAAAATATCCTCAAGTCTTCTTATATGCAAATCGAATTCCTTGATTTCCTGGTTAGTAGCCTCATCACCATCAGTTGTTGTCGAAAATCCATCAGCAATCTCAGTTTCCATGAATGTGAAAACAGTGTTGCCTATTTTTATCTGATCCCCGTACTTGAGAGCCACTTTGGCAACCCTTATGCCATTGAGGAAAACACCGTTTACGCTTTCAAGATCCTCTATGTAATATTTCCCCTGAACTTTTACTATCTGGGCATGATATCTTGATACAATTGCAGAAAGAAGCACTATATTATTGTCACTAACCCTTCCGATTTTGAATGGGAAAGCATCAAGCGACTGATTTACTGCTTGTCCAGAACTGTCAGTGAAAACAAGGCTAGGCATTTCTCTCCTTATTCCTGCAGTTCTTCAGTCTATCTTTCATTGGTGGATGACCATACATAAACCAGACAATCCATGATGGAGGAGAAAGCCATTCCTTGTTCTTTTCTGCCAGTTTATAGAGAACGAGTGACAATGATGAAGGATCTGAACATAGTTCAAGAGCGAGTTCATCAGCCTTGCTTTCATAAAACCTTGATATATAAAGAGAAACAGGTTTCAATATAACTCCCAGTATCATTGATATTACAATGAACAATGGAAATCCTGCAAGTGTTTTCTTGAAATCATTCGGGAATTCTGGAATAAAAAACTTCATGAAATAATCAATTAAAACAAAAAGCAGCAAGATATGCAGGGATGAAAAAAATATCTTCTTTATCATGTGTTTTGCTTTATGATGTCCCAGTTCATGTGCTATAACCGCCTCGATTTCATTTCTTGATGACTCATTAAGAAGTGTATCACTTATGATAACACGTTTTGTGTTGAATAATCCTGCCAGCATTGCATTCTGTTTTATTGTCTTGCTAGAAAGATTTATACTGTGAAAGCCTTTCACTTTAATACCGGCTTTCCTGTTCAGGTTTGTAAGCAATTCCTTCAATTCCTCATCCTCAATTGGTGTCAGTTTGAAAAACAAGGGAATCAAGACAATCGGGAATAAATTGGCAAGTATTACAGCAAATACTATCATTCCCATTGAGGCAGGAAACCACCACCAGTTACCAAACAAATCAAAACTCTTGAACAGGAATGCAATTACTATCAATCCGATTATGAAACCTACTCCCAATCCTTTTGCCTGATCCTTCAGCCAGGCACCCATTGTTTCTACAGAAAAACCATATTTATGTTCAATCAGGTAACTCAGTTTCATATTAAAATAAAAGTCTAAAATCCTTTCACCTAAATAAGTTATGAGAAAATAGAAGAAGAAAACAAGATATATGTTTCCATTGAAAAGCTGTGAAATATATTCAACAAAATTCATTGAATAAGCAGAAAAATAGAATACAAGAAGAACCATTGCTTTTACCAGTTCAGAAATAAAAGACCAGTATATATTCTCTATGGTATAAGCCCTGGCTTCTTTCTCCCATGGGCAACACACGTCCATGTTATCATTCTTCAACAAATTGTGCACAAGCAGCTCCGCTTTCATAACTGTATCTGAAACATTCATTACATGAAAGGCATATGGATGGCGATAAATCTCCTTCAGAAAATCTCTTCACAAGTAAGGGTTCACATATCAACGGTCTAGATAATGATATACCATCAATTCCCTTAATCAAGACATCCTCTATAATCCCTGTAGAGCGAATTCCACCAACTAGTATGACAGGTAACCTGGAAACCTTTTTTATTTTCAAGGCAAGTGAAAGGAAATATGCTTCATCAATGGTTTTGAAAACTTCCCTGCATGGTCCCAGTTTGCCTGAATCAGGAGTTCCTCCAGAAACCTCAATTCCATTCACTCCCCATCCCATCAAATGAGATGCAAGAGAAAGAGCATCATCCTCGGTCTGTCCGTTTGCAACGAAATCTGAACAGTTCATCTTTACCCATATAGGAAAATCGTTTCCAATAGCATTTCTTATATATTCCAGTGTCTGTTTTATTATGAATGCTCTTCCATCTCTTTGCCCGCCATATTGATCCGATCTCTTGTTAAATCTTGGAGAAAGAAATTGATTGAACAGGAAACCATGTGCAAGGTGAAGTTGTATTGCATTGAATCCCATCGCTTTGGCAGCACCTGCAGCATGAGTGAAATCAGAAATTATCCTCATTATCTCCGGTATTGAAATTTCATTAGCTTTTATCTCGTTTGTTCTCGGATCCCTTATTTCTGAAGGAGCTAAAACAGGCTTTCTTCCATTGAATTCCCTCTTAGACATTGCTCCGCCATGAGCTAACTGTATTCCTATCTTGCCACCAGCCCTTGTAATGGATCTTGCAAGTCTTCCCAGAGAGTCAATGTGTTGCTTCGAATGGAGTTGCAGCATTCTTGGAAGGTTGACTCCTTCAGGGGATACTGATACAAGTCCTGTCCATATGAAGCCAACATCACCCCTAACCAGGTCGCTATATCTCTTTGTTAATTCTTGAGTTACTTCACCATTTTCAGCTGCAAGACCAAGCCAGGTAGCTGAGCGAAAAAACCTGTTTTTTGCCTCTATTCCACCTGCCTTGAAAGGAGTGAAAGCATTCTTCAAGGGAACATATCCCTTCAAGGATCTCTTGAAACTATCAAATATACCCATAAACTCTAAAAATAGAAACTTGCCTCTCCAAACCATTTATGCTGTACGGGTCTGTCATACAGGAAATACCAGGAAATATCTTCTCCCATTGGTCTGTTTGCTCCGAAATTCTCGTCACCATATCCAATTCTGAGTAATGCCCAATTCCTTAGCTGGTAGCGGGTTTCTATATAGTAATATCTATAATCCCTTTTTTCAAGGTCATTCTGGAAATTCACCCTGGCAAGGAGATTCAAACCCTTGACTAATGAGATATCCGTTTCCATGCCTCCTTCGAGTTGTTCTAGTGAAGGTTTGTAGAATTTCAGTAAAGGTCTTACCATTAGATTTTCATTCTGGAATCTGCAAGCAATAACTGTGCTTGTACCTGAATACTTTTCATATCTTACATCAGAAGGGTCACCAGCATCTTTCACCTTCAGCCATTCATAAAAACCGTAAATCTCTGGCATAACTCCATTTAGCAATCCAAGACGTACTCCCGTATAAGCAAATCCATTATAAACTGCCCATCTTGCAATGGGAGCTTTTTCTGTATAATCAATCTGTCTTTCAGCATGAACATATACTGGAAAGTCAATCAAATAATCCTTCATTGCAAAATAGGAATTGTAATCCATTCCCATTGTGTTCTGCAAAGAATCTCCAAGGCAATTCCTGTACTCTGGAGTATAGCTGTATCCAAGCATTCTTATATTATATGATCCAGTTTTCTGCAATCTTATCTTTGCCTCGCTTATCTCCATTGCATATGCATTCCCATGACTTTCGAAAGTTCTTCCCTTGGCAAACTGACCTGTAAAACGAGCTATGCGTGGAGGTTTCAAGCTTAAATAGAAACCTGATAATCTCTGTAATTCCTTGAGCTCCTGATTATAATAAAGATATCCACCTAAAGAAATACCTCTTATTTCAGGGCTGTCAAGATGAAACATATGGCTGTTTCTTCTCGGAATAATTGTTGTATCTACCCTGACCTCATTGTTATAGTTCATAAGATAGTCAATATCAAATCCGAAGAATCCAAATCCATGAAGTTTCACTCCCTGATTATTGAAGTTCCTTGAGAGACTGTCAGTATTTGTCAATCTCAATAAAGGTGAATTGAAGAAATAGACATTTCTCTTGTAATATCCATATCCTTCATAATATTCATCAATATCTCCAGACATGAAATGACCGTAAATATCACCAAGATAGATTTTCCTTGTAGTATCAACATAGGTTTTTGCCTCGAAATCGTAAATCTCCTTGTAATGAAGTTTTATTCCTGGTGCGAAAAACAAATCATAATGCAAAGGCCCTTCAGTGTCATATCTGTCTGAAGTGAAATACATGTCAGCAAGAAAGGAAAGATTTGCGTCAGGATTATCTGCTTTTTTTGCAGGGAAGACACTGCTGAATGATAAAGCAATTAAAAAGAATATTAGCTTTTTCATCACAGGTTTTCCTCTCCGAAAAAGTAGCTAATGCTTCCCTTGAAAAGATTCTCGCTTTCCTTATGGGTAAAGCCGAAATCTGCCCCGAACTTTTTCACCTTGAAGCCAAAACCTGCACAAAGATTTCCCTCATTTATACCTAATCTTGTTGAAGCAATGTTTTTTATGTAAAACTCAAGCCCGAATCTCTTTTCCCATTTATCTCCAACCTTCACTCTATTGAATGCAAATGAGCCCAAATCAAGAAAGAAATAGGTTATGCCATAAGCATATACTTTATCTATGGGTGAATTCTCCTTTATGCCAAGACCATTATAAACAGCAGTGAAACTGAAAGCTGGAAGTGGCTTGAAGCTGAAACCGCCTCCTCCATAAAAAGCATTTTCTTTTGTACCGAGACTGTCGTAATGCGAAAAAACTCCATCTGCTCCTATGTCAATGCATGTTCCATAAGGATTCTTGTACAGGTTTCTTGCAAAATTGAGGCTTGCTTTTGTAGATTTTATGTCATTATCCTTGCCGTATCCAAAAATAAAGCTTGTGCCATATCTCCCGAAAGCCTTTCCAGCTCCAAACTTGAAATTGGATGGATTTCCACCTGCAAGAAAAACCTGACCGTATCTGAGAGATGCTGCTAGTGATGGATTCAATTCAGTTGCACTCACCTCGTCAAGTATTCCCATATTTGCTTCACCCATTCCCATATTTCTTGCAGAAAATGAATAATCAGTAAATAGCAGTATGCTAGCGAAACTCCAAATCATAATCTTCCAGTACAAAACCATGCTCCTCATTTAAAAAGTTAGTAAGCTTGTCCAGCTGACCATTCAGGTATCTGATATCTGAATTGACACTTGCAACCGCAAGTTCTGCCTTATCCCTGTTATCAAGATTACCTATTTCCGACACCGATACATTAAATCTTTCCTTAATGCGTGCTGTAAGCCTTTTTACAACGCTTCTCTTATATTTCAATGAACTGCATTCAGGAATTGAAATCCTGAACCTGAGTACACCAACAATAGCGGCCATGTTTTAAAAAGCAAGGACACGATAAATATTTGTTTTTAGTCAATAGGATTCTTTATTTCAGAATATTTAACTTTCTTGCATTCAGGAGTCAAACAGCCTGAAACAGATTTCCCAGTTATTTTTCAGGAGCAATTATTTAATCACTCCTGATATAAATATCAATCAAGTTTTATTATTTTCCTGATTTCTGTTGATGTTTTTAATAAATATATGCCTGATTTCCATGTTTTTGTATCTATTTCATAATTACCCTTTGACAGCTTTTTCACTAACCTTCCGGTAATCGTATAAATGGAAGCCTCTTCAGGAAGGGAAAGAGTTAGGTGAGTATTGAAGGGATTGGGAGTAACAGAGAAATAATTGTATGGGATACAAGAAGTTGAGGTTTTTGTATCAAATCCCGTGCCTTCAACCGGATTGAAAGCAACACTTCTTACTGCAATATTATTGGCTTTTATTTCAAGAAGCAGATTGCCTGTTGTAATATCAAAATACTTGATATAACCATCATCCCCGCCAGACAGACCATACAATCCATCTATGAAAATGTCTACTCCTCTTACTGCCCCATTATGAGTGCTTGAGAATGTCATAATCCTTGTACCGTCTGTCTGCCAGTATCTTACCATTCCCCATTGATTACCTGACAGAATATTATTCCCGTTTGGAGAAAGCTTTGCTGAATATACCTGTGAAGTATCCTGAATGACTGTAAGACACTGCCCTGTTTCAGCATCCCAGTATCTCATTGTATAATCCTGACATGCAGAAAGTATATACTTGCTATTTGAGCTGAATCTCACTTCAGTTATATGCGAAGTATGTCCTGTGAAAGTTCTCAGGAGAGTTCCATCCTGCAAATCAAACAATCTTAATTGCCTGTCCCAGCAGCCAGTCAATAAGTATTTCCCATTATTATTTATATCTACTGCACTCACCGTGCTTGGATGATCAAGAGTATATATGCAGTTTCCATCTTCGAGATTCCAGTATTTCGCTTTCTGGTCCTGACTTCCTGTTGCAGCATGCGTGCCGTCATTAGAGAAGCAAATCCCGTATATTCCTGATATATGTCCTGAAAGTTTTCTAATAAGTGCAAGATCAGGCAGTGAATAATAATTCGCATCCTTGTCAGATGAACATGTAAGTGCAAATTTCCCATCGGTGCTTATTGCAACTTCATAGATATCTTCTATTTCCGTGATTGCTTTTATGCAGATACCATTAGACAAATTCCAGTACTTGACTGTCTTGTCATGACTCCCGGAGAGTGCGAATTTCGTTGCATAACAAAGAGTTATGGAACCAACTAAAATCAATGTTAATAACAGTTTACTCATGAAACCTCCTTTTCCTGTTATCTTGAACAAAAAAGAGCAGGGATTTTGTCAAACAGATTCAGGATTTACCTTTACCAGGTTTTTACCATCTTTCTTGCTTCAGTTCCGCTTTTAATGATGTAAATGCCTGCTATCCAGTTATTTGTATTGATTCTGGAATTGCCTTTCCGTATCTTCCTGACAAGCTGTCCGCTCAAAGCATAAATTGCTCCATCTTGTTGCAATTCAACAAATAATGTATTCGTGAAAGGATTAGGATAGGATTTGATACTGTTAGATGGCAATGCACGCTTTCTTGTCATGCTTTTGAATCCCATAGACTTGTATGTTTCAACAGCATAGAGATAATTGTCCAGCCCTCCAATATATACGATATTATCGAATACGAATGGTGATGAATATAATGTCCCGCCAGCCAAATACTTCCATTTTAAAGATCCATCGGATGCATTAACTGCATACAGGTAATTATCATAGCTTCCGAAATAGACAACATCATCTTTGTAAAATGGTGAGGAATGAACCTTGTCCTGGGCAGGATATCTCCAGTTGACTGATCCATCAGATGCATTGAATGCATACATATACTTGTCATAGCTGCCTATGAAAACCTTGTCTTTATATGCACAGGGAGTAGAATTGGTTTCAGCACCTGTCTTGAATTTCCACCTCAGGCTTCCACTTGAAATATCTATTGCATAGACGAAAAAGTCAGTGTTACCTATATATATTGTATTATCAAGATAGCATGCAGAAGAATATATACTGCTTCCAGTAGAGTATCTCCAGACAAGATCTCCTTCATCTTCATTGATTGCATATATATAACCACTGTAATCACCGAAATAAATCTTTTCGTTGACTATCAAGGGAGTTGAACCTATGCAGTTGTCTGCCTTGTATCTCCATTTCAAAACTCCATTATTCTCATTTATTGAATACAGATGGGTGTCATCGCTTCCAATGTAAACTGCTCCATTATGAATACAGGGAGAAGAACTTACTGTAGAAACAGTCTGGTAGCTCCATTTCAATGAACCAGTATTGATATTGACTGCATATATGAAATGATCCTCTGACCCTTCATAAACAGTTTCATTCTTTATTCTTGGAGATGAATAAACTTCATTCTGGGTCAGATATTTCCATTTGAGACTGCCATCCTTTTTCAGTGTATAAATGTAATAATCATGGCTTCCGAAAGAGATGTTGTCACCATCTGACCATGGTGAGGAATAGATCTTGTTGCCAGTCATGTACTTCCAGAGCAGGTCTCCAGGTTCCGAAGAAAGAACTGAAACTGTAATCAAAATGAACAAGACATTTAGAATTCTCATATTATTCTCCTTGTCATTTCAATATAATACTTTTTTCAAAGGTCTGTCAAGTAAAATATCCATTTAGAATAGATATCCTGAAAACGATGCTATAATCTTATTATTTACAGGATTTTATAGCGATACCTCAAATGGGGCATTATTTTATCCTGACAATCTTCTTTTTCTCATCATTTGTTTTAATGATATAAACTCCTGCATCCCAATGGCTTGTATCAATCCTGTTAAATCCTTTCGCTATTCTTAGCATAAGTTGACCTGAGATTGAATAAACACTTCCTTCTGAAGGTGAGAAAACATCAAGCCTGTTCCTGAAGGGATTGGGTGATACAGTGATTTTTCTTGCAGGTATACTTTCAGAAAATTCCTTTTCCTTAAATCCTGTAAAACCATATGTCTCAACGGCATATAAATATCCGTCAATTCCTCCTATAAATACAATATTATTATATATGAAAGGAGAGGATTCCAGACGGTTTTCAGTAGGAAATTTCCATAAGAAATCTCCATTTAATGCTTCAAGTGCATATAGATTAAAATCCCAGCTGCCGACATATACAACTCCATCAGAAACAGATGGTGAAGAGAAAACCCAGCTGCCAGTCAGGTATTTCCACTTGAGATTACCATTGTCTGCAAATATCGCATATAAATAACTATCATTGCTTCCTGCATAAACAAGGTCATTAGCTATACGGGGAGACGAATTGAAATACCAGTTTGCCTCAAATTTCCAGTTTAATGTCCCGTCATCAGCATTCAGGCTATACAGGAAACCATCATCACTTCCAATATGAACCTTGTTCTGAAAGACTGCAGGTGATGATATAATAGAGTATTTTGTCTTATATTTCCATTTCAATGAACCATCTGCAGCATTCACCGCATATATATAACTATCCCAGCCTCCAAAAAATACTGTCCCTTCAAATTCGCATGGTGTAGAACGAATATAATCATCTGTCTTGAATTTCCATTTGATTTTCTTGTCACTTATATTTATTGCATATAAATTATTATCCTCGCTCCCGATATAGATCATTCCATTTGAAATGCATGGAGAGGAGTATCCAATGCTTCCTACTGAATGCAGGTAATTCAAACTGCCATCTGCAACATTCACCTCATATAAATAACCATCCTTGCTTCCTATATACAATATATTATTAGCAATTCTTGGAGACGAATAAACTTCATCACCTGTTTTCAGGCTCCATCTCAGGCTTCCATCATTAGCATCAAGAGCATAGATATTCTTGTCGCAACTTCCGAAATAGACAACATTATTTTCAGCATATGGGGAAGAATATATTCCTTCTCCTGTCTTGAATTTCCAGATAATGTCACCAGGAAGTGCATATATAGAACCAGTTATAAAAATAAGTCCCAAAATCAAAAATGGATATTTCATTTCCACCGTCCTTTTTACCTGATTTAAATATTAATGCTTTCAATGATTTTGTCAAGACTTTTTAATTCTGGAAAGGATTTTATGGGATCTGAAAATATATCTTCAAATATGAAAACCCCTTGAATTTCTCCAAGGGGCTTTTTTCTATATAAAAGGCAAAATGGAGATTCTAATATTCAGGAGCATATCCATTTGAAAAAGCATTGGGATATGAATATTCCGGACTTCCGAAATCGTAATATACTACTACTGCGTCAGTTGCTCTGTACATTCCCCTGTCATAATTGAAGTATATTCTTGTTACGCTGTTGCCGTATCTTTCGCCCATACCTGTCCCAGCATTATATTGTTTTGCTGCTGATTCACAGGACTTGTCTCTTCTTTTATAATCAGGGCATGGTCTTGATGCACCGCATTTTGGAGACTCGTTATCATATACAATTGGTTCCGGTCTGTAAATGCTTCTGTAATATTCATTCAGCTCTGCCTGACTCCAGAAGAAAGCAGCACCAATAACTCCACAGTTAACTGACAAATCCCTGCCCCATGCATTTGAACGCCATTTTGCATAGGAATTTGCCTTTGATGTAAAATAAAATCTTCTGGCATTGTCATTGGAAACCTGCCAGCCAGAAATAGTTATACTGCTATTAGGCTGTATTACCCATTTGCTTCCACCTGAAACATTTACAGGACTTCCAGTTATTGAGCTTAACCCATCAATAGTGAGATTACATGCAACTCTTATTGGAAGAGGATTATATATTGTAATGCTGTATTTCTCATTCGGGGAAGCATATACAAACGGTTTTCCATAACGGCTTGACTCGCTTTTGGTTCCATAATTATCGGAAACAACTGTTATGGAAAAGGAAAAGTATTGTGTTTGATTGCAGCCAGTTCTTGGATTGTAGAATGTAACTGGATAGCTTTTAGTTGCTGCAAATAGTTGAATGCTTAAAAAAACTGTCAGTAAAATTACCATGTATCTTGTCATCTCGACCTCCTTGACCTTTCTGCAATATATATAAAAAAAACATGATAATATTCCAGAAAAAATTTTCGCACATTTTTGCCTGCATTTCAAAAAACAAGGCAGAAAGCCGAGATTATGCTGTCATACTGCAAAATACAATTACGAGCTTGACAATAAATATAAAAAATCATCAATGTTAATAATAGTTTAGAAGGTGAGTGAAGGATGAGATATTTATCAATAATACTTTTTCTTTACCTTTCATTATCTGCTGAAAATACTTATTATATAATGACCGGTGGTAATGATAAGCTGTTAAAATACTGGCAAGTTCCCAGTGGCAATAAAGTAAAGGAATTAAGAGGTCATACTGATGGCATAACAGCATTAGCAATTAGTTTTAATGGAGATTATCTATTATCTGCAGATTTAGATTTTAATTTAAAATACTGGCGATTGTATGATGGATATTGTTTATGGACAATAAAGGAAGATGAAATAATAAAATCCATAAGTTTTACCACAGATGACAAATACGCCATTATAGGAATTAGAACACGGAAAATCCATAGATACAGACTTTTAGATGGTGTATGTTTAAACAAAATCAGAACAGGATTCCCACTATATGGATCTGATGGGAATTATGATGGAAGTAAGGCTATTTGCTATGGAGATACAAATTGTATAGATTACTGGAGTATTCCTGATAGTGTAGTGATAAGATCATTTAATGGACATACAGGTGATGTTATTCAAGCTATTTTTTCGCAGAATGATGAATATATGTTATCTGGAAGTTATGATAAAACAGTAAAGTTTTGGAGAATATCAGATGGAACGTGCATCAGGACTTTAACCAATCAATCTCCTGTAGGTAGTATTGATATCTATTTAGCTCCTGATGGGTATTATGCTTTATCATGTGCTGATATAACAAGATACTGGAGAATGTCAGATGGAGTCTGTCTCAAGAGCTATTCAGAATTGGTTTATAAAGGTGAACTTAGATTTTCTCCTGATGGGAAAAATGCAGCTGTGTTATCACCTAACCCTAATTTTCCAAATGCTTATAATTTGTACCTTAATTACTATAGACTATCGGATGGAAATGTTTTTTGTTCAGTAAAAGGAGATAATTACGCTTTATATGCTTTTGCATTTAATCCTGTACAAGAAACTGGATATTCAACTAACCAATCATCTTCCTCTCTCCCTGCTCACTCCTTCTCCATCTCCCCCAACCCCTTTTCAACCCGCTTGTCAGTTTCCCTGCCATCCTCAGGAGCAATCTATTCCCTTACAGGTAAATTGATTATGAAACTTCCCAAAGGCAAGCATTCAATTGATGCAAGCAAATGGAGAGAGGGAGTTTATGTAGTGAAGAGTGGCATGGAATGCAAGAGAGTGGTGAAAATCAGATAGTTTTTTTTCTTCCATTTCAGGGAAATCTGTCTCTTTCAAGACAGACTCCCTGGTTATGGAAATAGAGGCTTTCCCATTGATTAATCATACATATATTTTCATATTAAAGAGCTTATC
>JAFGND010000084.1 GCA_016927185.1 Candidatus Coatesiibacteriota bacterium | reverse complement strand
TATCTCCATTAAGGCAATACAAGTAATTACCTAACGGTATATAAACATGTCCTGAATCATCTATTGCATTTTGTTCGCACAATGAATAATCTCCTGAGCCATCAAACTCCCATACTAATGCCCCTTCTGGTGAAACACAAATGATTCTCTTTCCATTTCCTTGACCCAAATATAAATAACCATTATCTCTAATGGTTGGTGGAGAATAACTGTATGTTTTCTCAAACTTCCAGATTAAATCTCCCCCCAAAGTATGCGCAAAAAGACCTCCACATCTAGTAAAAGAGAAATATGCTCTGTTCCTGCTTTCATCAAGGGCAACCTTGCAATCACTGTTATAAAACTCGTTGTAATTGCGTTTATACATCTTCTCCCATCTAATCTTTCCAAGTGAATCCAATGAACAATAATATGCTTCATTATCTTCTTCATAAGCAAACCCTACATAAATATTCCCATTACTGTCTGTTACTGGATTACCTGCATATCTGCCTTCCTTTTCTTCAAATCTCCAGTATTCATTTGGTTTGGTTACTGGTCCTGCAACATCAATATGACATGTATGATGCTGGTTCTGTCCATACATGGGATAAGACTGGGAATACAAAATGCTTAGAGAGAAAATTAACAATATCAAAATCTGGAATTTTTTCATTTTTTTATCCTTTTCTAATAGAGCTGAATTACTAAATCTTATTGTTTTTAGACTTTTACAAAGTATCAATAAAAATTATAGTAAAGATAATTTTGTCAATATAAAAGATGTGCATTGTTTATATTCAGAATTGAAAAGTAGTCCAGCATCTATGATATTTACATAATACTATATTTATCAATTACTTAAGCGCTTCCGGATAAAGTAAGCCTTGACAAGAAGGCAAGCTTTTAGGGTATGACTTTTAAAACATTTTTGCAAACTCAAGGAGGTTCTTAAATGGCAAAATACGTATATACCTTTGGAGGAGGTATTGCAGAAGGAAACACAAAACTGCGCAATCTGCTTGGCGGAAAGGGAGCAGATCTGGCTGAAATGGCAGGATTGGGAATACCTGTTCCTGCGGGATTTACAATAACAACAGAAATGTGCACAGTTTATTATGAGAATGAGAGGAAATATCCTCCTGAACTTACTGAGGAAGTAAGTAAGGGAATTCAATATATAGAGAAAATAATGGGAGCCAAATTTGGAGACAAGGAAAACCCTCTTCTGGTTTCCGTACGTTCAGGCGCAAGAGTAAGCATGCCAGGCATGATGGATACTGTTCTTAATCTGGGATTGAATAAAGATACTGTAATCGCATTGATAAAGAAATCAGGGAATGAGAGATTTGGCTGGGATAGTTATAGAAGATTCGTCCAGATGTATGGAGATGTTGTCCTGGGGCTGAAACCCGAAAGAAAGGAAGATGAGGATCCATTCGAACTAGTAATAGAGAAAAAGAAGCACAAGAAAGGTGTAAAACTTGATACTGAGCTTAGTGCTTCGGATATGCAGGAACTTGTAGAGGAATTCAAGGCACTTATAAAGGAAAAGAAGGGCATCGATTTCCCGGAAGATCCAAACGAACAACTCTGGGGTGCAATTAATGCAGTATTCGGTTCATGGATGAACATGCGAGCAATAAAGTACAGGGAACTAAATGGTATATCATCAGATTGGGGAACTGCAGTTAATGTGCAGGCAATGGTGTTCGGTAATATGGGTGATGATTGTGCTACAGGAGTAGCTTTCACAAGAAACCCAGCAACAGGAGAGAACAAATTCTATGGTGAATTCCTTATAAATGCTCAGGGAGAAGACGTCGTTGCAGGAATAAGAACACCTCAGCAGATAACAAAGGAAGGCTCTCTTGAATGGGCAAAGAATAATTCTGTAATCGAGGATGACAGGAAGAAAACCTATCCTTCATTAGAGGAACTGATGTCAGAACCTTACAAGGAGCTGGTGGATATATACCTGAAACTTGAGAAGCACTATAAAGAGATGCAGGACATAGAGTTTACAATTCAAAAGAACAAGTTATGGATGCTTCAGACAAGAAGCGGGAAGAGAACAGCAGCTGCAGCAGTAAAGATAGCAGTTGACATGGTTAATGAAGGTCTTATTGATAAGGAAACAGCTCTTTTGAGAGTTCAGCCAAATCAGCTCAATCAGCTTTTGCATCCTGCTTTTGACAAGTCAAAAACTATTCAGGTTATTGCAAAGGGATTACCTGCTTCACCTGGAGCTGCATCAGGAATGGTTGTCTTTCACGCTGATGATGCAGAAAGCTGGGCTAAGGAAGGCAAAAAGGTAATTCTTGTCAGGATTGAGACAAGTCCTGAAGATATAGGTGGAATGAATGTTGCTCAGGGAATCCTGACACAACGCGGTGGAATGACTTCCCATGCAGCAGTTGTTGCAAGAGGTATGGGTAAATGCTGTGTGGCAGGTTGTGGTGCATTGAACATTGATTATGCAAGGAAAACTATAGAAATTGGTTCAAGTAAGATAAATGAAGGAGACTGGATAAGTCTTGATGGAAGTACTGGAGAGGTAATATTAGGTAAGGTTTCAACAATCGCTCCTGAGCTGGGTGGAAGTTTCGGAATACTTATGAGCTGGGCAGATGATACAAGGAGATTAAGAATCAGGACAAATGCTGATACACCAAAAGACAGCATGGTTGCACGCAATTTCGGAGCAGAAGGCATCGGATTGTGCAGGACTGAACACATGTTCTTCGAGGGTGACAGGATATGGTCTGTCAGGGAAATGATTATGGCTGAAAACAAGGAAGGAAGAGAGAAAGCATTGAAGAAACTTCTTCCAATGCAGAAAGAAGATTTCCTTGGAATATTCAAAGTCATGAATGGACTTCCTGTAACCATAAGAACCCTGGATCCTCCATTGCATGAATTCCTGCCTCATTCTGAGTTAGAAGTGAAGGAAATGGCAGAAAGAATTGGAACAACAATTGAGAATGTAAAAATACGATCTGAAAAGCTCAGGGAATTCAATCCAATGCTTGGTCACAGGGGCTGCAGACTTGGTATCACTTATCCAGAGATAACTGCCATGCAGGCAAGAGCTATAATGGAAGCAGCATGCGAACTCTCCAGCAAAGGCATTACTGTTAAACCAGAAATAATGATACCACTGACGGGAACCTTGACCGAGTTTGTTAACCAGAAAGCCATTGTTGTTGAGGTTGCAGAGCAGGTGCAAAAAGAATACAACATAAAAGTTGCTTATCAGGTTGGAACAATGATAGAAATTCCAAGAGCAGCATTAATTGCGGATCAGATTGCAAGGGAAGCTGAGTTTTTCTCATTCGGTACAAATGATTTGACACAGATGACATTCGGTTATTCAAGGGATGATGCAGGAGTATTCCTGCCAGAATACCTTGAGAAGAAGATACTGCCTTTTGATCCTTTCCAGATGCTTGACAGGGAAGGAGTTGGACAGCTTGTTGACATGGGTACAAAAAGAGGTCGTTCAACAAGGAATAACTTGAAAGTAGGTATATGTGGAGAACATGGAGGGGAACCAACAAGCATTGAATTCTGCCATATAGTTGGCATGGACTATGTTTCATGTTCACCTTATCGTGTTCCCATAGCCAGGCTTGCTGCTGCACAAGCAGTAATTAAAGAGAAGAAATAGAAATAAGATGCTTGAAGTAAACATTTTTTACTGAAAATGATTATGAAACAGCTTATGGATTATATGTTTTTCAGGGAATCATTTCTTTATTTGAGTTCTAGCTCTATTATTGCAGCTTTTTCAAGAAATACTTAATCATTTCTTTCATAAAGTTTATAATTGGTAATATTTGTTTTCATTTGATCAAGGAAGGTTGTTATGACTAAGAGAGTTTTAATTATGGGTGCTGCAGGGAGAGATTTTCATAATTTCAATATGTTCTTCCGCGGTAACAAGGATTATAATGTTGTGGCATTTACTGCAACACAGATCCCCGATATCTTTGGAAGGAAATATCCAGCTCAGCTGGCAGGCAAAGGTTATGAAGAAGGGATTCCAATCTATGATGAGTCTGAACTTGTAAAGCTCATTAAAGCAGAGAAGATAGATCTTGTAGTCTTCTCATATAGTGACGTTTCCCATGAATACGTAATGCACAAAGCCTGTGCAGCAAACGCGGCTGGTGCTGATTTCATGCTTCTTGGAGCTAAGCATACTATGTTGAAAAGCTCCAAACCAGTAATTTCAATATGTGCAGTCAGAACAGGTTGTGGAAAGAGCCAGACGACGCGAAGAGTGGTACAGGTACTGCGTAATAAGGGAAAGAAAGTTGTTGCTATAAGACACCCGATGCCTTATGGTGATTTGGTTGCACAGAAGGTACAGAGGTTTGCAACTATTCAAGATTTGAAAGCCCATAACTGCACAATTGAGGAAATGGAAGAGTATGAACCTCATATTGATATGGGTGGAGTGATATATGCAGGTGTCGATTATGAAGCAATTTTAAGAGAAGCTGAAAAAGAGGCTGATGTAATAGTATGGGATGGAGGAAACAATGATCTGCCATTCTACAAACCTGATCTCCATATTGTTGTTGTTGATCCTCACAGACCAGGACATGAGCTGAAGTATTATCCAGGGGAGACAAACCTGAAAATGGCTGATGTTATTGTTATAAACAAGATTGATACTGCCAACTGGGAGTGTGTCTTAGAGGTTCAGGAAAACATTTTCAATGTCAATTCGAAGGCAACTGTTATAAGTGCTGCATCTCCAATTACTGTAACAGATCCATCTGCCATCAAGGGAAAGCGAGTTCTTGTAATAGAGGATGGACCTACATTAACTCACGGAGAAATGAAATATGGTGCAGGCATTGTTGCTGCAAAGAAGTTCGGGGCAGGAGATATTGTATGTCCAAGACCTTATACTGTTGGAAGCATAACAGATACATTCAGCAAGTATCCATGCATTGGAACTTTGCTACCTGCAATGGGTTATGGCGTCAAGCAAATGAGAGATCTTGAGGAGACAATTGACAGAACCCCTTGTGATACAGTAATAATTGCAACACCGATAGACTTGAGAAGACTCATAAAAATTAAAAAAACAAGCGTCAGGGTAGGTTATGATCTTCAGGAAATTGGCAAGCCTGATATGGAAGATGTTCTAAAAGGATTTTAGATGAGCAGGAAAATACTGGCAGTAGCATTTGGTGGAAACGCTATAAAGCGAGAGGGCGAAGAAGGTAATATTTACCAGCAGTTTGCAAGGACAAGGCAATCCCTTATTGGAATTGTAGAAATGGTAAAGCGAGGATATGAGATAATAATCACTCATGGAAACGGACCTCAAGTTGGGGATATGCTTCTAATGGCAGAACGCGCAAAAGTAGAAGTGCCGGAGCTCCCTCTTGGTGTTTTGGTTGCGGCAACACAGGGCACAATGGGTTACATGCTTCAGCAAAGTCTGCAGAATATGCTGAGAAAGGCAGGAATAAGAAAGGAAGTCGTGACTATATTGAGTCAGGCTCTCGTCCATCTTGACGACCCTGCGCTTGAAAATCCAACCAAGCCAATCGGTCCTTTTTATTCAAAAGAGGAAGCATTGAAGCATGAAAAGAATGGCTGGATAGTAAAGGAAGATGCTGGCAGGGGATACAGGAGAGTTGTTCCTTCCCCAAAACCATACAGGATATGGGAAAGACATACGGTTAGCAAGCTTCTGGAAGAAGGTTGCGTAGTCATTGCAAGCGGTGGAGGTGGAATACCTTGCTATCTTCTCCAGGATGGCAAACTTGAGGGAATTGATGCTGTCATTGACAAGGATTGGGCAACAGCTGTGCTTGCAGATGATGTTGTTGTAGAAACCCTGATAATATTGACTGCGGTTGATAAGGTAAGTATCAATTTCAAGAAACCGGATCAAAAGGAACTTGATGTCGTAACTGCAAGGGAAATGCAGAGATACCTTGATGAAGGTCACTTCGGTTCTGGAAGCATGGAACCCAAAGTCGCTGCTTCTTTATGGTATCTTAAGAATGGTGGAGTAAAAGCAATAATCTCGCATGTTGACAAGCTTGTTGATGCTTTTGATGGTAAAACCGGTACACATATTGTTCCAGATTAAAAAAAGTGAGGATAGCCAAAACTATCCTCACTTCTTAACTTCTAAGATAAAGAGTATTTCTACGTATTTATTCCATCAGATACTCTTTTTCCTAATTCCTTGTCTGCCTTCATGAAATTTTCTATCATTCTCATCTGTATTTCTTTATTAACCTTGCATAATGAATCAACGATATTGTCTATCAAATGATCCTGATCCACCTTTGAAAGGGATCTGTAATGCTCTCCTGCTTGTTCAAAATCGTTGGTTTTTGATATTTTCTGCCTTCCAACTTTACCTTCCAGTTTCAAATCCTCGAGAGGGATGGGAGAAGCTTCTTTTGGCATTCCATCAGACAATGTGTTAGGTTCATAGTTGGTATGTCCTTTATGCATATCTGATTGCATTAATCCATCACGCTGATTGTTATTGACCGGAATTTTTGGTTGATTGACTTTTAATTGCAAATAATTGGCACCAAGTCTATGCCTTTGAGTATCAGCATAAGCAAATGCTCTTCCCTGAAGCAATTTGTCAGCAGAAAGATCTATGCCTGGTATTATGGAAGCAGGACAGAATGCTGCCTGTTCAATCTCCTCGAAGAAATTTCCAGGATTGCGATTTAATACCATCTTTCCAACTTTTATCAGAGGGAATTTGTCTTCTGGCCATGTTTTTGTTGGGTCAAGTGGATCAAAGGTTTGTTTCAGTTCATCTTCAATATCCATGACCTGTACATGAAGGTCAAATACAACTGTCTTTCCTGATGCAATAGTGTCAAATAGGTCTCTGGTTGCTACATCAGGATCTTCTCCTGCAAGCCGTGTTGCTTCATGTCTGTCAATAGTCTGCAGTCCTGACTCGGGTTTCCAGTGATATTTAACATAAACTGCTTTCCCTTCTGCATTTATCCATTTGTAAGTATTTACACCGAAACCTTCCATTGTTCTGTAGCTTTTTACTGTTCCTCTGTCCGAGTAAAGCCATGTTATCATGTGAGTGGACTCTGGAGTTAAAGAAATAAAGTCCCAGAACCTGTTATCATCAACGACATTAGTATCTGGTGCAGGTTTGAATGAATGAACCATGTCGGGAAACTTGAAAGCATCCCTGATGAAAAATACTGGCAGATTATTTCCCACAAGGTCATAATTTCCATCTTCAGTATAGAATTTTACTGCAAATCCCCTGGGATCTCTTGCTGTATCTGCAGATCCTTTTGCCCCTACAACAGTTGAAAACCTTACAAGAACAGGTGTTTCCTTAGCTGGATCCTGAAGGAATTTAGCCATCGTATATTTTGCCATGCTTTGATGAACTTTAAAGTAGCCAAATGCGCCTGCTCCTTTTGCATGTACTACTCTTTCAGGGATCCTCTCTCTGTCAAAATGAGCTAGTTTTTCGATAAGCTGGACATCCTGAAGTAAAACTGGTCCTCTTTCTCCAACAGTAAGTGAGTTCTGATTGTTTGGTACTGGAACTCCCTGATTGGTTGTTAAGCGTTTTTCATCCATAAAACCTTCCTTTCATTTTTATATAATTGATTTTGTCTTGCCTTTTCAGGATCTTTGTTTTAGTTTTCTAAAGCAGTTTTAAAGTTATTACAATATAGTAAAATAAAAATTAAAGTCAAGTTGCCTGCTTTTCCAGTATTTTTGTTACAAGAAGCAATTTAAAATGCTTTAGTTTATCTTTGCTACTTTTTTTGCAAGATTCCCTGCTTTTATTATGTATATTCCTTCTCTCCAATTGCTTGTATCAATAGAATTCTTTCCTTTTGATAGTTTCATTATTAATTGACCTGTCAGGGAATAAACTAAGATATCTGAGTCAGATGATATTGCAAGTCTCTTTGAAAATGGATTGGGTGAGATTTCAAGATTATTGCTTGGCAATCCTGGATTTATTCCGTCTTCCTTGAAACCCTCATATCCATATGTTTCTATTGCATAAAGATATCCATCATGACTTCCTACGTAAACTACTCCTTCTGAGAGACAGGGAGAAGAGAAGATTGCATTTCCAGTCTTGAATACCCATGAAAGAGAACCATTTGAGCTGTTTACTGCATAAAGATTTGTATCATAACTTCCAAAATAGACTACCTCATTTTCAACGCATGGAGATGAGTAGATATAATTTCCTGTCCCATATTTCCATACGAGGGAACCATTTGAACTATTTACTGCATGAATATATCCATCATTACTTCCAGTATAGACTACTCCCTCCACAAAGCATGGTGATGAATAGAAAATACTGTTATCTGTTTTATATGACCATTTAAGGGAACCATCAGAACTATTTAGCGCATACAGATAAGTATCCTCACTGCCTGCATATACCACTCCGTTTTCTGCAAATGGAGATGATTGAACTGCTCCTTGAGTCAGGTATTTCCAGTTAAGTGAGCCGTCTGAAGCATTCAATGAATAAATATTCTTGTCATAACTTCCAACATATACTGTATTGTCAGTAGCATAAGGTGATGAGAAAACAAAACTGCCTGTCTGATATCTCCACTTAAGGGTACTGTCTGATTTTCTTATTGCATATAGATAACTATCATCACTTCCAATATATACAATACTATCTTTAACACAAGGTGAAGACCTTATGAAACTCCCGGTTTCATATTTCCATTTAAGTGAACCATTAATTGCATTAACTGCATAAAGGAAATTGTCAAGACATCCAATATATACAACATCTTCAGAAATGCATGGGGAAGACCACATAAATCCACCTGTCTGATATTTCCATTTAAGAGAACTATCAGAACTGTTTACTGCATAAAGATATGTGTCATAACTACCCACGAAAACCACTTCTTCTGATAAACATGGAGAAGATATGACATAGTTTTCTGTCTTGAATTTCCAGATCAAATCCCCGGGAGCTGAAAAAAGAAAACATGATAAAACCAAAATCAGGGCACAAATCAAAAAAATTCTCATATTTACCTCCTTTATTTAATAAGCTATGAAGGAATTCTGCTTTTTTATGTCAAGTATTTAAGTGCAGAAATTTAAATATAACAGTTTTAAATTGCAAATATATGTCACCGGGCAAATTTCTGAAGAAACCAAACTATTGACATTTTTAAGTGCAAACAGATTTCGTTTTCTAAAAGGAGACAAATGACTGCTTATATTCCTGATTTCATTGAAAGAAAATATATGGAAGGGGAATTCAAGGGGGAATTCAAGGCAATAGCAATTTTCTGCGATATATCAGGCTTCACCTCTTTGACTGAAGAAATGTTGAAGCATGGAAGAGAGGGAAGCGAAGTTCTTACCAATTCAATCTTGAATGTATTTAACCCGGCAGTAGAGATAATCTACAAACATGGAGGTTTCATTACAACCTTTGCAGGAGATGCTTTCACAGCATTAATCACTTATGACGAGAAAGATGTATTGAAAAATGATATAGCTTCGATTAATGCAATTTCCGCTGCCAGAGAGATTATATCATTTTTCAAGAAGAACTGTAATATAGAAACGAAATTTGGTTGTTTTAATCTGGAAGTGAAAATAGGAATTGCTGATGGACAAGTTGAATGGGGAATAGTCGGAAGTATTGAAAGATTCAATTACTATTTCAGGGGGGAAGCAATAGACAAGGCATCTGATATAGAACACAAGACTTGCAAGGGAGAATTCAGAGTATCGGAGGAACTTGAGAAATACTTGAATGCAGATTTTCCAGAGGCAGAGGTAACTCATAAACCAATAACAAGGAATAATATAGAAGTCTTCAGCAAGTTCTTCCCTGATACATTGAAAAACTGGAAGACAGCTGAATTCAGGTATGTATGTACGATATTTCTTGTCTTCAAGGGTAATCTCGATTATAACCTTCTCAATAAGCTTTTCATAATGACAAATGAAGAAGTTGATAATTTCGGTGGATTTTGTTCAAGACTGGATTTCGGGGATAAGGGAGCAAAATTTCTTATTTTCTTTGGTTTTCCAGTATCTCATGAAGATGATATAAGAAGAGCTCTTTCATTTATTTCAACATGGAAACAGAGGCTTATAAAGGATGGGATACCCATATTTTACAGAATAGGAGTTTCGTTTGGACTTGTTTATGCAGGAATTTCAGGAGGGCAAAGACGCGCTGAATTTACCTGTTATGCTGATGCAGTAAATTACGCTGCAAGACTGGCTTTTACTGACAGCTGGCAGGAAATCTATTGCAGTGAGTCAGTTGCAGAAACGGCAAGGAGTTTCGCAAGAATACCTTTATCATTGTACAGGGAATTCAAGGGGAAAAGCCATAAACTCCCTGTTTATAGATTCATGAAACTAGTAGATTTACCTCACAGAAAAAAATTCGCAATTCCATTGATAGGAAGAGAAAAAGATTTTCAATATCTTAAACAGGTTATATCAGAAACGATTCTGAAAAGGAAATGTGGAGGTTTTTTCTATATTCATGGTGAACCTGGAATAGGCAAGAGCAGACTGGTTTTTGCTCTTCTTGAATGGCTGGAGACTGAGAACCTGCATCACAACTGGGCTTTCTTGCCATGCGATTCACTGGTTTCAAGAAGACTGGATGGCTTGAAACGTTTCTTGAGGAAGTATTTTGATTTGAAAGGTCATAACAGGCAAGAAGACAAGAATATCTTTCTTGAGAGTATTAATAAATTGATAAATAACAGAAAAATTTCAGAAGATGTAAGGAGTGAATTAGCTAAAACATATTCCTTCATGGCAGATGAACTTGGAATAAGAATTGAGCAATCCCTATCAGAAACAATAGATGATTCTGAAATAAGAAAAGCTAACCTTTTCATTTGCATTACTGAGTTTTTTAAAGCTTTATCTGAAGAAAAACCTCTCTTGATTGAAATAGATGATGCTCAATGGATAGATGGTATGACAGAAGAACTAGTCAGTTTTCTATCCAGGCATTTGATGAAAAGTCCCGTGATTTTCCTTATAACAAGCAGATACAAAGAGAATGGAGAAAAAGTCAATCTTGATATTCATAGTTCCTGCATTATTAATGAAATAGAACTGAAATTATTGACTGAGGGAAGCGAGTTGAGTTTTCTGAAAGCAATACTGCATGAAGGAGAGCCAGATGAAGATCTTATAAATCTGCTCAAGGAGAAAGCTAAATCAAATCCTTTTTATCTTGAACAATGGATACTACATTTGAATGAGAAGAAGCTAATTGAACTTGAAAACAATATATGGAAACTCAAATCAATGGAAGTTGAACTGCCAGACTCAATAGATAACCTTCTTGTAGCAAGAATTGATTCACTGGGAGTAAAGGTTAAGGAAGTATTGCAATATGCAAGCGTACTGGGACAGAGATTCGCGATCAAAATCCTCCTTTCAATGCTTACAAGCAGAAGCATTGAGTCTGATCTTTCTTCTGCAGAAGAAATAAACATTATTTCTCCAGAAGAAATAGGCAAGCCACTTATAGACTTGAATTATCTTTTTACACATATACTTTACAGGGATGTTGCTTACGAGATGCAGCTTTTCGAAACAAGGAAAAAGCTACATAAGCTGGCATTTGAAATAATTGAAGATAATTTCAAGGACAGGATAGAGGATTTTTATGATGATCTTTGTATTCATTCTGAGAAAGCTGAGCTGACAGAAAAACACAAATATTATCTGAAAATAGCTGGCGATTATTATCTTGAGCATTATTATGCCAAAGAAGCACTTGAGAAGTTCAGCAAGCTCGAACTGCTTGTGGATGATAAACAAGAACTTGCTGATTTATACATAAAGATCAGTGAGATATACAAAATAACAGGTCCTCTTTCAATGTCTGAAAGATATTTGAGAAGTGCCCTTGATATGATAAAAGATAATGACAATGATAGAAGGTTAAAGATTTATACAAGACTGATAATGACCTGCAAACTTCTAGGGAACTATTCCACTGCAGATGATTTTGTAAGAAAAGCGCTTGATATTGTCCCTTTAACGGATGATTTATTTCTGCTTGCAAGGCTTCATATATCAATATCATCTTTTTATACAACAGCTGACAAGATAGATCTTTCTCTTGAATATCTAAAGAAAAGTCTCTCTTATGCCGAGAAAACCGGAGACTTGTCTCTTATAGCATCTGTAAATATGGAATTTGCATCCCTTTATCTTTCATCTTTGGGAAATGGCAGTCTGGCTGAACCATGCATACTCAAGTGTCTTCAAATATACAAGAAGATGGACAGGAAAGTAGAGTATGCGAATGCTTGTAACTATTTGAGTGATGTTTGCTTGATAAAAGGTGAATTCAAGCAGAGTGAGGAATTGCTTATAGAGGCAAATTCAGTTTTCAATGAAGTGAATTACAAGAAGGGAATAGTGGATACTCTGGGAGGTCTTGCCAATATAGCTCTTACAAAAAATGACAGACGAAAAGCTCTTGAATATTATCACAAAATACTTGGAATAATTGAAGAAGTGGGGGACAAGGTTGGCATTACAATATGCCTGGCCAATATCGGGAAATCATATCTTGAATTAAATGAACTGGAAAAATCAAAAGAATTCTTGTTGAAAGCTTTACAGAATTGTGAGGAAATGGGAGAAAAGGGACTGAAAGCATATTCACTTATTTCATATGGAAACATTTTTCTCAAGGAAAATAAATTATCTATGTCCGAAGAAATATTCAAGGAAGCTTTAAATATTTCTGAAGAAACAGGTATAAACGAAGATATAGCAGACGCATGTGAAGCACTGGGTGATCTTTGTCTTAAGAGAAGGGATCTTGAAGGATTGAAGTATTATTATGACAGGATGTTAAGTATATACAAGGATATCAATTGGATATCGTATATACATGTAAAATCGGTTAAGTATCTGGAATCGCTGCTGGAGTTCAAGGAATTCAAGGACATTGAAAAAGTGAAAGCAATATACAATGATGCTATGGAAGTTAGCAGGAATATAAATGATGATAGAATTATATCAATTCTGGAGGAAATAAAAGGGAAATTTGGATTTTAAAGAAAGGAAAAAGGTGAATATGAATGCAATAATAAAAAGCTTCTTGTTTTTTGTCTTGACAATGGTTAGCTTATTATATGCTGATATAAAGCTAGTGGATGAAAATGTGAAAAAAGCAGTTGAAAGCAGTAATTCCTTTGGCATTAATCTTTTGAAAGAAATAATAAAACGTGACAACGGGAAAAATATATTCATTTCACCCGCAAGCATATCTATATGTATGTCAATGGTTTACAATGGAGCTGATGGCAAGACAAGAGAAGAAATGGGAAATGCAATGCAATTAGGAGGACTGAATCCTGAAATTGTAAGCAAATCATTCGGAGGCCTTATAAAGAAAACTGTAGTATCAGACAAGGATACTGAATTACTGATTGCAAACTCAATATGGTTGAAGAAAGGCATGGAATTCCGGAAGGATTATCTGGATGATATCAGTGGATTCTACAAGGCAAGGCTTGATAATTTCACTACTGATCCCAAGCCTATAAATGACTGGGTATCAGAAAATACGAAAGGTCTTATCAAGAAGGTAATTGACGATGTCAAGGCAAGTCTTTGTGTAATAGTTAATACAGTCTATTTCAAGAGCGAATGGAAATACAAGTTTGATAAAAGCCTAACGAGAGATGCTGATTTCATGACGACTAAAGGCAAGAAAAAACATAAGCAGATGATTTCAGATGATCTTAGTCTTAGATATTTCAGGGGAGAGCATTTCCAGTCTGTTTCACTACCTTACAAAGGTGATAGGTTGAGTCTGGTGTTATTCCTGCCAGACCAGGATTATTCGCTGGAAAAATTCCAGTCTGATATTAATAGTTATAACTATGAAAAATGGATTTCTTCAATGAGAACAAAATTAGTCCAGATTTATATGCCTAAGCTTAAATTAACTTATAACATTGATAATCTCAAGGATGATCTTGAACCAATGGGAATGAAAACAGCATTCACTAATGATGCACAGTTTTCCAGAATGTCTGTATTTCCTCTCAAGATAAGCAGGATAATTCACAAGACATATCTTGAGTTGAATGAAGAGAAAACAGAAGCTGCCGCAGTAACCGCAATTGATATGCCAGCTGGTTGTGCACCAGAGAAGGAACCTCCAAAACCAATAGTACTGGTTTTTGACAGACCTTATTTCTTTGTAATAAAAGATAACAGTACGAACCTTATATTATTCATGGGATCAATTGCAGAACCTGTAGAAGAATAAGATAGAAATGAGAAGCATTTTAGCGTTTATTCTACTGCTTGTTCTCATAGCAGGTAAAAAAGAAGAGAAAATAGAGAAGTATGCTGATATTTTATATATCAAGGATTCCAAAAATGAGCTTCACAAGCTTGATATATATAAGAAATTGAATGTAAAAAACGCTCCGGTACTTATTTTCATACATGGGGGAGCCTGGCGACTTGGTTCTAAAGACAACAAGGCACACAAGGACATCGGCAGAATTTATTCAAGAAAAGGAATAGTTGTAGTTGAAATTAATTACAGGTTATCTCCAAAGGTGAAGCATCCTTCTCATATTGAAGATGTAGCATCAGCTTTCAACTGGGTAAAGCAGAATATAAGCAGGTATGGTGGAGATCCTGAGAAGATTTACATTTCAGGACATAGTGCAGGCGCTCATTTATGTGCATTGCTTGCCCTTGATGCCAGGTATCTTGCCAAATATAACCTCAGGCAATCCGATATCAAGGGAGCTATACCAATTAGCGGTCCAATGAAGATTGAAAACAACAGGGGAATCATTGCAAGGAAGTGGTTCAAGGATGCGTTTGGTAATGACATAAGTAAATGGAAAGATGCATCTCCTATAAATTTTGTATCTGAAGATTCTCCAAAGTTTCTTATTCTGTATGGTGAAAATGATGGACTGGTTCCAAAGGAGTACAATATCGAATTATATAACAAACTCAAGGAAAAGAAAGTTAGCTGCAGGATTGTTGAAATGAAGGAATATAATCATATGATGATGGTAAGAAAGGCAGGAGAGGGAATAATGCTAAAGGAAATACTTTCCTTCATTAATTCTGAATAACTACCTATAAATACGTATCCATCCTGTCAAGAATACCAAGACATACAATCTTGAGAGCTTCCAGTACTCCCTGTCCAGTTAATGCACAGCTGAGAAAAGAGGGAGATTTCATTGGATTAATCATATCCTCCATTTCATTCATGTCAGATAGGAAAGGTAAATCGCTTTTATTATATTGAATGGCAAAGGGAATATTAGTGATTTCAAGCTTCTGGGTAAGCAGATTATGTTTCAGGCTTTGCATAGCAAGTAAATTTGCCTCAAGTCTATCTTTCTGGGCATCTGCCACAAAAACTGCTCCATCAACCTTGCTGATTATGAGTTTTCTTGTTGCTTCATAAAAAACCTGACCTGGAACACTATAAATAAGAAATCTTATTGGATATCCCTTGATATAACCAGCATCAAGAGAAAGGAAATCAAAATAAAGGGTTCTGCCTGATATGTTTGCAAAACTCACAAGCGAAGACTGGGCTGATTTGCTGAAAACCTTACCTATATGCTGAATACAAGTGGTTTTACCAGACAACCCAGGTCCATAATATATTATCTTGGCATTAAGCTGATTTTGTGATGTATCAAGTATCACCATTATTACTTTACTTCTTCTCCACTCTCATCATTTGGCTTATCAAGAGAAGATATACTTAAAAGTTCAGCCTTAGCAAGTACCGAATCTTCTACCTTTTTGTAAAGTTCAGGACTTTCCTTGAGTGCCAGGATAGCTCTTTCTCTTCCCTGTCCAAGCCTTTGTTCCCCAAATGAATACCATGATCCCTGTCTTTGAAGCACTTTGGTATTTACACCTATATCTACAAGTTCACCCAGTTTCGATATTCCTTTTCCGAAAACTACATCAAATTCGGCTATCTTGAAAGGAGGAGCTACCTTATTTTTTACAACTTTGACTTTTGTTCTTGCAGCAACAGAAACATCTCCCTCCTTGAGAACTTCCCCTCTCCTGATTTCCAGCCTGACTGAGGCATAGAATTTCAGTGCATTTCCTCCAGTAGTTGTTTCAGGATTTCCATAAGTTACTCCTATCTTGAGTCTAATCTGATTTATAAAAATGACACATGTATTGCTTTTACCTATTGCTCCTGTTAATTTTCTCAAGGCTTGACTCATCAGTCTTGCCTGCAATCCTACATGGGAGTCTCCCATAAGTCCCTGTATCTCAGCTTTGGGTACAAGTGCTGCCACGCTATCAACAATGATGATATCAACAGCATTGCTTCTTACAAGATATTCAGTTATTTCAAGGGCATCTTCACCATTATCTGGCTGGGAAACAAGGAGATTATCAATGTCCACACCAAGTTGCTGTGCATAAATTGCATCAAGAGCATGTTCTGCATCAACGAAAGCGGCTACTCCTCCTGCTTTCTGTGCATTGGCTACTGCATGAAGAGCAAGGGTTGTTTTCCCTGAGGATTCAGGACCAAAAATCTCTATTATGCGACCTTTTGGATATCCTCCAACCCCTAGAGCTATATCAAGCCCCAGGGATCCAGTTTGAATAACATTCACATCAAGTTTTGGTCGTGAACCAAGCCTCATTATGCTGCCCTTACCGAACTTGTCCTCTATCTGACTGAATACTACCTGAAGAGCTTTCTTTTTATCACTTGTAACCTGTTCACTTATTTTCTTGTTCATATAAATCCTTTCATGACCAGACACCTGGAATACTTGTATTGCAATAAGGACAATTACCATCTTGCATCTTGTTTGCCTCTATAACATACATATTTCTTTTAATCAATAATTTACCACAATTATGGCAGTAAGTATTCTCCCAGTCGTCCTGTTTATAATTACCTACATAAACATATTTCAAGCCTGAATTCAAAGCAAGATCTCTTGCTTTCTTCAAGGTTGAAATGGGAGTTGGTGATTTTCTTGTCAACTGATACATTGGAAAAAATCTGGAAATGTGAAGGGGAGTTGTTTTTCCAAGATTAGTATAAATCCATCCAAATGTAGCATTTAGCTCATTGGTTGAATCATTTTCATCTGGTATAAGCAATCTTGTTATTTCTATATGCACTCCTTCTTCCTTCAAGAGAAGAAGAGAATCAAGAACGGGTTTTGCTTTTCCTGAAGTCATCCTTGCATGAAATGAATCATTCATTCCTTTCAGGTCTATGTTAACTGCTGAAAGGTATCTGCTAAGGAATCGAAGAGGTTTCTGCTGAATAAATCCATTACTGTGCATCACGTTTTTTATTCCCTCATCTTTTGCCAGAGAGGCAATCTCAAGCATATATTCATAGAAAATTACTGGTTCTCCGTATGTATAAGCTATAGTTTCACACTTGTTTCTTTTCGCAGCCTTAACTATATCACTTGCAGTCAGCTTATAATTAGAGGTTTTGAAAGGAGAAGTTTGTGACAATTGCCAGTTCTGACAGTATTTGCATCTGAAATTGCATCCTGCAGTTGATATGGAAAAGGATTTCGAGCCAGGCAGGACATGAAAAAGTGGTTTTTTCTCTACTGGATCTATGTTTACAGCACATGGATTATTATAAGCATAGGTTACTAGCTCACCATCTATATTATATCTTACCCTGCATATTCCAGACTGGTTTTTTCCTAAAACACAGCTCCTTGGGCATAATCTGCATTGGACTTTTCCATCAGGCAAGTAGTCAAAAAAAGTGGCAGGATGTCCGGGAGCGTAACCTTCTTCCGTGCTATCTGCTGACAGTCTTTCTGGATTTATTATTCCCATGCAGAAAGCTGTACAGGCAGCACATGATGAAAAAAGAAAAGTTCTTCGTTTCATCGGTCATTTAATTAAAACTCAAATCCTCGGTCAAAAGATGAAGAAGATCCTTTCTGGAATGCATCCTCGCTCGTGAACAGCTTGTCATCATATGTCTTTGCGCCAATACCCTTGAGTTTCAGTTTGAATTCAGAAGGATTAGTAGCAGCTACAAGTGCAGTGTCTAATGAAACCAATCCACCCTTGTAAAGATCCATCAGTGATTGATCAAAACTCTGCATGCCATAATGCTCTGATCCTTCCTCAATCATATCCAGAATCTTGTGAGTTTCTTCTGATTTTACAATATATTCAGCAATAGTAGAAGTTCTTCTCATTATTTCAATTGCCACTACCATTCCATAACCATCTGCTCTTGGAAGAAGACGCTGGGAAATTATTGCTTTTAGATGACTTGCCAGGAGTATTCTTACCTGTTTCTGCTGATATGGAGGATACATATCTATGATTCTTGTAATTGTTTCAGTTGCGTCAGTTGTGTGAAGAGTAGAGAAAACAAGATGACCTGTTTCTGCAGAAGCTAATGCTGTATGCATAGTTTCCAGGTCACGACATTCACCTATCAGAATCACGTCTGGATCCTGACGCAAGATTGAGCGGAGACCAGTTGAGAAACTTGCTGTATCAAGAGTAACTTCACGCTGGGATATGCTTGCAAGTTTGTCTCGGTGGACAAATTCTATAGGATCCTCGATTGTTATTATATGGCATTTCCTCAAGGAATTTATATGTTCAATCATTGCTGCTAAAGTTGTTGATTTTCCTGAACCAGTTACACCAGTTACAAGTATCAATCCTCTTGGTTCCATGGAAATTGATTTGAGTATCTCGGGAAGTCTCAGTTCTTCCATTGTCGGTATTTTCATTGGTATCAAACGCATGACAATCGAAAATGTTCCGCGCTGCTTGAAAACATTTACGCGGAATCTTGCCATACCGCTGACTCTGTAAGCAAGGTCTACTTCATTATTTGCAAGCAGGACATCCTTGAATTCCCCGACACACAAGCTATCAACAATAGTATCAATTATTTTCTTGCTCATCATCGGGAATTTTGATGGTATCAGCTGACCATCAATGCGATACAGTGGGGGTGAACCGACCTTTATATGAAGGTCAGAAGCACGCTTCTCCATCATATCAAACAGAACTTCACGGAAATTAAGTGCCATATTAGCCCCCTAAATCTAAGTTTTAATTCTTAACCACCCATACCTTGATCTGTGCTACAACATCTTTACGCAATTCTATGGGGATTTTGTAAGTACCGATTTTCCTTATGCTTTCTGTCAGTTTTATCATGGAAGCAGTAATACCGGTTATACCTTTTGCAACTATTTTTTCATGAATCAAGTGGGGAGTAACACTTCCGTATAAGTGATCTTTTTCATCTGCTTCCATTTTGATTTCAAGGCTGACATTTGACAAGGTTTTTGCAAGAGCTTCTGCCTGAGCCAGTAATTTCTTATCCTTTGCTGCAAGCTGTTTCTCCATTTCCTTGTAATTAGCCATATTGCCTTCAGAAGCTTCGAGAGCATAACCTTTGGGAATAAGGAAATTCCTTGCATATCCATCTTTAACTTTTATCTGCTCTCCTCTTCTACCGAGTTTGCTGATATCTTTTATTAGAATTACCTGCATTTGTTCACTCCTTCTCTATCTATTGTGATAATAGTGATAATATAAAAGTTGCTTTTTTTGTCAATAAATCATTGCAAGATTAAGCAATTGCCTACAACGAAATATTTACAGATGTTCTTTTCTTGTGCATTGAATTGAAATCCTTTGCACCATCCTTTCCGCAAGCGAGTATAACTTTTATTTGCTTTCCTTTTGTCAGTACTTTATCTTTTGCATCTCCTGAATCAAGTGGAATTGTGAAACTCAATTCGGTTTTTCCATTTTCCTCCTTGCCTGATGCATTCTCCACATTTTCCTTGCCACCAATGTTTATATCTGCTTCATGCTTCACATTCCCTGTTCCATAGTGATCCTCTATATAAGCTTTCCCGTCCTTGACATACCCTATTATTATGTTTGCATCTTTCATCATTGAAGATGGTTCAAATCCAACTGCAATCCAGCTAGTTGTTGGAGCACTTACTTTTATATTTATTTTTTCACCATCAATTTTCCATGAAAGAGTGAAATCATCAGCTTTTACCTCATTTTCTCCTGAAGAATCAGTCTTCTGTACTGCTGTTTTCTTGCTGCTGCAACCAAGTGATAATACAACAGTCATTAATACTGTAACAAGAAATCTCATGTTATTTCCCCTTTCAGCAATTGTAATTTCATGCTATAAATATAGTAAATCCATTATTTTCTTGAAAACATTCCAGTTCTTTGTTTTTTTCTGAAAGTTGTTTTCCGATCAAAAACTGGATATTTCTTGTTCAATCCTGCAGTATTCAATGCATAAAGATAAGTATCAGAACTTCCGAAATAGACAAATCCATAATCAGATGCTGGGGATGTAGTAACTGGACTGCCGACATGATAAGTCCATTTGTTATTGCCAGTATTCTTATCTATTGAATAGAAACTGACTGAAAGATTTCCTATGTAAACTGAGTTATCTTTTATGCAAGGTTTCTCTTTACTAATGTTGCCAATATATGTTTTCCATTGAATATCTCCACTGTGTCTATAAAGAGAATATAAATAACCTCTTCTATCTGTTATATATATGTAGTCGTTTGAGATAATTGCTTCATTCCAATTCCCTTCTAATATCAAATCCTGACTGTCTAAATTATAGATTTTCAGCTTATTAGACAAGATGCAGCAACAATAGTCAATACAAGATAAACTCCAGTAGTTTGTATATTCTTCTGTATCTGATAATACAAAAGCACGAGATCCATTATTTTTTGCTGAGCCATACAAACTCCAATGATACCAAACGGGTCTAGTCGGATTTTCAGTATTCTTTAATGTTATCCCTGTGATCACGTAACTTTCACTACAATCTATACTCCCAGGTAGTGTCTCATATTTTCTATATTCATTATGATTTTTACCTAAGTAATTTTTCCAAACAATGCTTCCATCAGATGCTGAAAGAGCAAGAAGATAAATTGAATCAGTTCCTTCCTGAATGGAACTTGTATAAACTAGATTATTGTTTATTATTGCTGGTCCCCATGTCCCCTTTGTCCATTTAAGGGAACCATTATTACTATCAATTATATTTATAGCCCCAGATTGCTTGATGCAAATCAAATCATTTGAAACTGTCATTCTGGAAACCTCGGTAATCTTGTATTTCAAGAGAAGGCTTCCGTTATATGCATTTAATGAATATAGATAATTATCTCCACTTTCAAAATAGACTTTATAATTGCTTAGTTGTGGGTTATAAACTTCTCCGTCAGTCTTGAATTTCCATGACAGATTATTGCTTCTTTTTATCCTTACTGGACCATCTGAATAATCAAATGCAGTGTCTTCTTCCTTTATTTTCTTGATAGCTGTTTTTTTGATTCCCTTCTCCCTGATAGCATATTTTATAACTTTTACTATTATTGAGTGATTACCTAGTGTTGTAGTATCATTGCTTAATACTGCTTTTATATAATAATTTCCTCCTGGAATTGATGAGCAGTCCCATGCATAAGAAGAATTATTCCAGGCTGCCATATTCTTGATTATTGGAATTTCTCCCCCTTCATTTGTATCATTGTCATAATAAAGACTTATCCAGGCTTTTGCTCCACTATATCTTGCTTCCCATCTGATGTCGAAGTAATCTCCAGCATCAGCACCTTCAGCAGGAGGATTAAGAACTTTTATATAATCTGTATCTCCTGTTCCTGTTCCAGTGCTGGTCCCTGTTCCTGTCCCTGTGGCTGTCCCTGTTCCTGTCCCTGTGGCTGTCCCTGTACCTGTTCCAGTGCCTGTTCCTGTATCATCAGGATTTGAAGAGTCTTCCGCGCAATTGAAAAAAAGAAGAACTATAAATAACGTTGAAGTAATTATAAAAACCATTTTCATATCTTTACCTCATTTAAAAAATATCAACTCCTGCCTGTCTCTTGAGCTTGATTTTTTCGTATTCTATTTTATGATAAATCATTGAATTGCCTTTATGCAGCCAGAGACCATCTTTTCCTGCATGATCTATTGACTTGAATTCCCCCTTGATCAGAGGCAGGAATTCTTTTCCCTCTAATTTCCAGACACCTGTCTTGTCAAGTACAAATGCGTTATAATAATAATCGAAACACATATCAATTACTGATGTGAACTTGCCAAGATTATCGGTTCTCAAATAGTGCCCTATCGAATCATAGAAGAGCATCTTTCCATCATTGCAAAGCACTATAAGGAGCTCCGGATTGGCAAGTATTAGCTTGAAATGTCCTCCCTTGCTGTAAGAGCGGAACTTGCTCAAGGTAATCCCTTCATAATCCGTTCTTACAATACTGCCATCCTCATCAAGAATATATAAGTATCCGAATGGTGAAATAGTAATGCTGATTGCTGATTTGAGAAGATCAATCTTCCTGCTCAGGATTTTCCTTCCAAGGACCGAATAAACAGATAGAACATTACTATTCTTCGGGAAGAAATAGATTGCTCCCGGGTTTTTCCGGTATAATATGCAACCAACATTATCCTCATTTATAGGTATGGGATCATAAAGCAGTTTCAGATCTTCAAAGAGATAGAATCTTTTATAGAGTGGATTATATATCAGTAAATGATTTTCTGTTGCAGCCCATTTCTCTATTTCAGTTATCGAAGGGGAGAATGCTTTCCCTTCATCAACCTTGTTTATCCTCATTATGTATGGTGTTGAACCACATCCAGTAAGCCCTAATATCAGAATGACAATCATCAGTAACTTGAATAAAGCTATCAATTATTACTCCTTTTTCAAAGCTTCTTTTTAAAGATAATGACAATTTGTCAAGTAAAGTGTCAAAATGTTTCATTTGTTTAAGGAATTAAAAAAAGCAAGATTATTTAACTATATATATTTCAATAAGTTGAAGGTAAGAAATGAATAATGGCACAATGCTTGCTTTATAAGAGGTAAATGAAAGGAGGAAAAAAATGAGATTACTTAGAACATGGTCACCATTCGAACTTGGTTTTCCGCGTTTCAATCGATTTGAAAGGCTGTTCGAGAATTTTACTTCACCTGAGGATAATTTTAATATGCCTTTACTTAATGTAGGTGAAGCTGAACATGGATTCATTGTCACTACAGAGCTCCCTGGAATTGACCAGAAAAGCATTGATATCAAGGTAACAGGAAAAACCATATCAATTCAAGGTGATTTAAAAGGAACAGAAGAGAACAAGCATTACTACATTAATGAGCGTTTTACAGAAGAGAAGGGTAGTGAGAGGAAGTTTTCAAGACAGATCACTTTGCCAGTACCATTAGATGGTTCAAACATCAAGGCAAGTTATGTTGATGGAATATTGAAAGTGACTATTCCTAAAGCAGAGGAAGCCAAACCCAAATCTATTAGTGTTAATATTGATTAGGAGGTGATTAAAATGGGAAAAGAACTTCAGAAAAACGATACGCAGGAAGTGGAAGTAAAGGAAATGGAAAAATTCGAATTTACTTTTTCTCCAGCAGTTGATATATATGAAGGTGATAATGGCATAGTATTAAAGGCTAACTTACCTGGCGTTGCAAGAGAAGATGTAAGCGTGAATATTGAAAACGGACTCTTGAAGATTGAAGGAAAACTCAAGAATAGCTCACTGGAAGGTTACAGACCGATCCTTCAAGAGTACAGGGAAGGAAGTTACTCAAGATCCTTCAGATTATCCGATGAAATTGATGTTGAAAAGATAAAAGCTGATTACAAGAACGGGGTTTTAACCTTGAATCTTCCAAAGACAGAGAAAGCTAAAACCAGGCAGATATCAATTGATTAAAACTAATTATCCTGAACAGGTGCTTCTTTAACAGAGTGCCTGTTCAGGTAATACAATTCTGTTATCAGTTTTTCAATTCTGTTTTCGAAATGATTTAAAAGACAGCTTATTATTTTCTTTTCAAGATCAATTTGAGCAATTCTTACGAATTTATGAAGGTTTTGTAACCATTCAGCATGAGTTGATATGAATTCATGCAATTTCATCTCGTGGCTGCATGATGTATCAGGAACAAGAACTGGAACATAAGATATATCCTTCAATGCCTCTATATCAATCATTCTTTCTTTCAGGAAGTTTGAATTCAGCAAACCCAGCAGAAAAAAGGTGTCTATTATCTGATTGCTTT
>JAFGND010000083.1 GCA_016927185.1 Candidatus Coatesiibacteriota bacterium | reverse complement strand
GGGTACATTCCATGCCCTGCCTGCTTTAGCTTCTGCAATGTATGCACCTACCCTGCGTGCTAATTCCGATGAAAGAATACTGAAAGTCAAGGATGCTGAATAGTGAATAAAACTCCATTTATTGATTTGCTGGATAATAAATGGAGTTTCATTTATATAATATTCACAGGAATTCTCTTTCGTATAGCAACTATCTTTTTCTTGAGGGATTCACCATTTCTTGGAGATGATTTAAGCTATCATATAGTTGCCCTGCAATACCTGAAAGGTGTATTTGAAGTCCCTTACTGGCCTCCTGGAATGTCATTTTACCTGTTCTTCTTTTATTCGATATTTGGTGCAAGCTTGATAATTGCAAGGATTTCCATGATACTCATGTACATTGTGTTCGCTTGTTCTTTATACTTTATCATGAAGCAGATCATTACAAGAAAAACCGCTAATGTCTATCTTATAATTTTTACATATTTTCCCTCTTTCATATATTTCACAATAGCTCCTATGACTCAGGGAATAATAATACCTTTAATAATCATGATATTCTTCCTGTTGCAAAAAATCAATAAAGAAAGCAAGCTAGTGACTTTCATTTTACTGGGACTGGTACTCTCCCTGCTTGTTCTTATCAGACCATCGAACCTTTTGCTTTGTATTGCCATACCTTTACATATACTATATAAAACAAGAAATATAAGGAATTACTTGATAATGCTTGCTGCATCATTATTACTGATAATATCATGGATTTCATTTGTGCATATGAAAACCGGCAAACTGGTATTCATTAACGCTGCCAATTCAAGAAACTTTTTTTATGGTAATAATGAATTCACGCCTCTTTACAGGACATGGCCTTTTGGAGAAATTTCACCAAATAACAAGAGGATTCCTGCTGGTTATCTTGAGATGGTTACCAAAATTCTGAGTATGCCACTTGATGAGCAGGAAAAATTTTTCTTCAATTATACCTTGAATAACATCAAGACTAGACCCGATCTTTTCGTAATAAGAACAACTAGCAGGATCAGATCATTTTTCGCATTTAATTCTTATACAGGCAGCACAATATTAAAAAAGATGAGATATACTGCATTGAACAGGTCTATTGCATATATCTCAGTGATACTTGATTTCTTTTTTCATATATTCATAATTCTGACATCTCTTGTACTAATACTTCTTGATGAAAACAAAGCAAGGAATAGTCTGAAAAGCATCATCTTGATAATATCAATGTATGCTATTCCTTACTGGATATCTTTTTCTTCAGGTTTATATTGCATTCCTGTGATGCCTTTGATAGGTATACTTTCCGCGATTTCCCTTGATTCATTATCAAGCATGGATGGTAGCATATCAAGCCTTTACAAGAAAGCATCAGGGAAAAGAAGACTTGTCTTTATATTAACAGTTTTGTTTTTCTTGTATATTCAAGCTGAGTATGCAATTTCCCAGATAATTTTCCTGAAGGACAAATTTTTTTAATCAAGTGATTGGAAGTTCTCCTGTTATTGACATTATCTGATCCCTCAGGAATGCTGCTTTCTCGAAATCAAGATTATTTGCAGCTTCAATCATATCTTTCTTTAGTTTCTCTATTATTGAAGCAATTTCATCTTTGGGTATCCTTATTTCCTGCTTCTTTCCTTTCTTCTTCATCAAGTTCTCGAAACCGGGAGCAGAAAATTCTTTTGGAGTAATGCTTCTGGGAATAATTCCATGCTTCTTGTTATAATCAAGCTGCTTTTCGCGTCTTCTGTTCATTTCGCCCAGAGCTCTTTGAATACTGCCAGTAAGTCTATCAGCATACAGGATGACTTTGCCTGTAACATTTCTTGCCGCTCTTCCTGAAGTTTGAATAAGACTTGTCTCTGATCGCAGGAATCCTTCCTTGTCAGCATCCAGTATAGCGACAAGTGTCACCTTTGGAAGATCAAGTCCTTCCCGAAGAAGGTTTATTCCTACAAGTATTTGAAATGTTTCCCCATGAAAGTTCTTGAGTAATTCAATCCTGTCAAGAGAATCTATGTCGCTATGAAGATATGCAACTTTATAGCCTCTATTGAGAAGGTATTCAGAGAGATCCTCACTCATTCTTTTTGTTAAAGTGGTTATGAGTATCTTCTCATGCTCTTCCTTTCTTTTAAGCTCATTCAGCAGATCCTCAATCTGATTTTCTGCAGGTCTTACTTCAACCTCAGGATCAACAAGTCCTGTTGGTCTAATTACCTGTTCCACCAAAGTAGCTGATGTGATGTTCTTTTCATGAGGTCCGGGAGTAGCTGACATATATATAGTCTGCCCTGTCAATATCTCCCATTCTTCGAAAAAAAGCGGTCTGTTATCAAGAGCAGAAGGCAGCCTGAAACCATATTCTATGAGCGTTTCCTTCCTTGATCTGTCTCCCCTGTACATTCCATGCAACTGCGGAATTGTCATATGGCTCTCATCAACAATTGTAATGAAATCCTTGGGAAAGTAATCAAGAAGACAAGCTGGTCTTGTTCCTGCTGAACGTCCATCGAAATGCCTTGAATAATTCTCTATTCCTGAGCAGTAGCCCATTTCCTGAAGCATATCAAGATCATATTCAGTTCTTGTCTTTATTCTCTCTGCTTCTACAATTCTCCCTAAATCAGTGAAATATTTATATCTTTCCTTCAGCTCTTCCTTGATATTTTTCAATGCGTAATTCAGTCTTTCTTCTGGCATTACAAAATGCTTTGCAGGGAAAAGAGTATAATCTTTTACTGTCTTTAGTTTTTCTTTTGTAACCTGATGCAGAAAAGATATTCGCTCTATCTCATCATCAAAGAGTTCAATTCTGATTATTCTTTCCTCATAAGAAGGAAATATATCAATTATGTCTCCCTTTACCTGGAATTCTCCCCTGTTTAGTACAAGATCATTTCTTGAATACTGTCTTATTGCAAGATCCTGGAAGAAGCGGTACCTGTCTATCCTGTCTCCTGTCTTAAATTTGAGAACCATTTTCTCTATATCGCCAGGTGCACCTAATCCATATATGCAGCTTACTGAAGCTACTATGATAACATCACGCCTTGACAGAAGTTCACTTGTAGCAGCAAGCCTCATTCTGTCTATATCCTGGTTCACATCAGCATCTTTGGGTATATACTGATCAGATCTGGGAATATAGGCTTCTGGTTGATAGTAATCATAATAGCTAATGAAGAACCCAACAGCATTTTCCGGAAAGAAAGCTGAGAATTCAGCATACAATTGCGCTGCAAGTGTCTTGTTATGTGAGATTACAAGTACGGGTCTGTCAAGTCTGGCTATTACGTTTGCAAGGGTATATGTCTTTCCTGAACCAGTAACTCCCAGAAGTGTGATATATCTTTCATTGTTCTGAATATGTTCAACTATTTTGTCAATTGCCTGGGGCTGATCCCCGGCAGGATTGAATGGTGAATGAAGTTTGAAGAGAGGCATTCTTATCCTTTCATTTTCATATATTACAGTGGATTTATCTTCTCATATGTTCTAGTAAATGTCCAGCTTTTTATTAGTAAATATGCATGAAATCAGAAGACCTTTTCCTCAGGCTTCAGGATAAGAAAGATGGCTGTTCCTGCAAGTATACCTGCTGCATCTGCGAGCAAATCCTTTGCTGATACTCCTGATCCTCCAGATCTTCCATCTCTTTTTTCTTTCATGCAGCCAGTGATGAAGGAACCGCTTATGACAAGCACTTGCCTCGGTGCTCTTCCTATTAAATCCTGTCTTGTCATTAAATAATGTCCGGAAAATGACATTGCAGTGGAAACAGAGAAATGAAGTAATTTGTCTTCAGACAGCATTTTGTCTTGTGAATACAGATTACAGCAAACAAGAATAAAAGCAAGAAGCAATGACTTTTTCATACTGTTCCTTCTTATTTAATAAGATATTCACTTGCAATTGATTTAATTTATAACATCCCTAAAACAAGATGCTCGCTTTGCTGTTCCATGCTGTATAAAGGTGTCCATCCTCAAGAAAGATGAGGCTCCTTATCTCATCCTCATTGCTTTTCTCCTGTATGCAATAATCAGAGAAGCTTACTGATAATCCATTATTATCCCATATACGCATGCCATTAGCTGTTACTCTTATCCATCTTTCATCAATATTTCTAGAACTGTCATTTTGCAGTTTCTCGTAATAGCTACCTGACAAGGTATGTTCCCTGATCCATTCCCTTGTTTTCTGTGCTTCCAGTGTGTCAACAGTTGAAGTAGGTTCCATAATTTTCCTGAACAGAAGCTGCTCTGCTTCAATACTTCTTACCTGTTCAATTATCTCATTGTAAGTCACAGGCATAATCATATCTGTTACATTCAGGCAAATTCTTACTAATATGTCTGCCTTGTGCAGTTTACTGAAGCATTCAGAATATTCTCTCAGCTGTTTCATCTTGTCTATCGAGAATGCGATTATGTCGACACCTTCATCCTTAAGTGATGAATAATCATTCCATTTACTCAGCAGTATTCCATTGGTTTGTATTTCAACTGGAAAATCCCGAAACGAATCCAGGAAATTCCTCATGAATTGATAATTCTGGAATGGCTCGCTTTTTCCAGTGATAAGGACAGATGTCACACCTGAGAGTTCTGCAAGCTTTCTCACTTTACTTATTTTCCTGAGCATCAATCTTTCATCAGGTTCTGGATATCCTGTCATCTTGCTGATGCAATAGGGACAATTTTTCTGGCATTTCCCTGCAGGTATTGAAATTGTAAGATTGGAAGCTCTCAACATGACTCCTTCATATTCTCATTCACAAGAATTCATAACAAAACTGCTATTCTGTTGAAAACTAGTCTACCTTGACTATCCTCTTTGCTTGATTACCTGCTTTCAAGATATATACTCCATTTTTCCAGCTGCTTGTATCAATTTTATGATTGCCCTTGCCCAGATTCATGACAAGTCTTCCTGTCAATGAATATACTTTAGCTTCAGAAGGTATAGACAGAGTAAGACAGGTTGAGAAAGGATTTGGTGAAGCAGAAAATGAAAACTGAGGGAGTTTTGCTGTTTTTCCTCTGTCTGAGAAACCTTTAAAACCATATGTTTCAATTGCATATACGAAATGATCATCACATCCGAAGTAGACAACACCTTCTGAAACGCATGGAGAGGAAAAAATGAAATAACCTGCCTCGTATTTCCATTTCAATGCGCCATTTGAAGCGTCTATTGCATAAAGATTGTAGTCATCACTCCCGACATAAACCACGTTTTCTGAAACGCATGGGGAAGAGCGAATTACATCTCCTGCCTTTAATCTCCATTTATAGGCTCCATCTGTAGCATTTACTGCATAAAGATGGTAATCATCGCTTCCAACATAGACTGTCCCTGAATCAACACATGGTGATGATCTTATATCACTTCCTGTCTGATATCTCCATTTGAAGGCTCCATCTGACTCTGATACTGCATGAAGATGATCATCTTCACTTCCTATGTAAACAAGACCTTCGGATACGCAAGGAGAAGAGCATACCCAATCACTTGTATCGTATTTCCATTTGATGGTTCCACCTGACAAGTTAAATGCATACATACTTTTATCCTTGCTTCCTACAAAGACAGCATCTCCCGAGGTGCATGGAGACGATCTTATAAAGCCTCCTGTTTTGTAACTCCATTTGAGAGTCCCATCTGCTGCATTTAGTGCAAATAGTATCCCCTCGAGATTTCCTATATAAACCACTCCATCCAATACAAAAGGAGATGAATAGACATCATCACCTGTCTTGTAATTCCATATAAGAGTTCCATCTTCTTCATTCAATGCATAAATGTAATCATCTTCGCTGCCGAAAAAGACTGCTCCATCTGAAACAAAAGGTGAAGTATAAACATCATCCAGGGTTTTATATCTCCATTTCATTGTTCCATCAGAAGCATTTATCGCATACATATAATCATCATAACTTCCGATAAATACTACCCTGTTTGAAACAAATGGAGAAGAGTCAACCCAGCCCATTGTTTCATATCTCCATAGAAGATCACCGGGAGCAGCAAAAGCGAAACTAGCTAAAATTATAAGAATTAATAATGAGTATTTTTTCATAAGAATTCCTTTCTCATAACAGCTATTATGGAAACATTCATTGCAAATAATAATGATATAGCTTAAAACAAACGAGTTTTTTTAGCTTATCTGTCAAGAAAATTCTTAACAGCTATTCATACAAAGAATTTAACTATCTTTTCTATTGCGGAATTAGCTATATTAATTTCAGCTTCATTGTTGTATGGAGCAAGACTGATCCTCAGCATTTCAGGATGCTTGAAATGATTGAAGAATGAATGTACACACATCTTGCCAGCACGAACCATTATATTCTCAGATTCATCAAGAAACCTTGCTGCCTCCTGTGAAGACATTCCCCTTATGCTGAAAGTGAGTATTCCTCCTTCAGGATCTCCAATCAGGGAAATCTTGTCAATCTTTGACAATTTCTCGAAAGCTTTTCTGGAAATGTTCTTTATATAGCTGTTTATCTTCTCCCTTCCATATTTCTCTATATAGTCAATAGCAGCACCCATACCTATTACACCTGCATAATTCTGAAGACCTGCCTCAAATCTGTCAGGAAGATTGGCTTTCGTCATGCTGTGATATTCAGTATCAATGACAGTTTCCCCGCCAACAAGAAATGACGGGAGTCTTTCAAGGAAATTAAGCTTTCCGTATAACAAGCCAACTCCTGTAGGACCAAGCATTTTATGTGATGAAAGTGCAAGAAAATCGCAGTTCATTTCCTGTACATCAATATTCACTGACAATGCACTCTGGGCAGCATCAACAACAAGCCATGCTCCTGCATTGTGAACCAGCTCTGAAATCTCCTTTACTGGAAGAACAGCTCCAGTGAGATTTGATTTATGGAACAAGGAAACAAGCTTAACTTTATGTCTTTTAAGCAAATCCGACAAAATATTCAAGTCAAGATTGCCTTTTTCATCGCATTCCCAAATCAAGTGATAGGCTTTTGTTCTTTTTGCTAATTCCTGCCATGGCAACAGGTTAGAGTTATGTTCAAGCCCGGATGTTATCACGGATTCTTCCGCTTCGAGCGTAATTGATTGGGATACAAGGTTTAATGCTTCTGTTGCATTCTTTGTGAATATTATCTCTGCAGGTGATTTTGCATTAAGGAATTTCTTTGCCTTTATTCTTGCTGCATCGAATTCCTCAGTTGTTCTCAAGCCGAACTTATGAGTTGTTCTTCCATGGCAGCTGGGATATTGCGAGTAATATTCAATAACCTTGTTTATTACCTGTTGCGGCTTGAGGGACATGCAGGCATTATCAAGATAGATTGGCGGTTTGTTCTTGAATTTCTGAGAAAGAGCAGGGAAATCTGATTGTGGGAACATCTAAACTCCTGACTTTTATTTGACTATAAAATAAACTCCTGTAACTATTCCTGAGGCAATTATCAGGAATGATACTGCAACAAGAAGATTGAAATACTTGTAAATGAAACCTGCAAGTGCGGGATTCGTAGAGAAGAAGTAAGCTGATGCCTTGCAACGATATGAAGGATTGATAATATAGAAATCCTGAAGTATGTCTATTTTCTCCCTGTTCAGTTTGAAAGGAAGTCCTGCAAAGAACTTGATGACCTTGAAGAAAAGAGGGAACCATTTTGGCTTGAGCAGGCTTATCATGAAGAGATTGAAAAAGCCTGTTGTGCCGAAAGTCATTATCAGGAACAAAAACTTGAATATGCTCTTTCTCTTGTCATCAATCATTCCGCAGCATGCCATAGGCTTTCTCCCTTTCCCTTACAATCTCCTGTATATCAAGTTCCTTCTGTTTGAAGTATTCTTTTATAAGATTATGACCATAATCAAGGTTTCTGTTCAACATTTCAATGACTTTTTCCTCCTTGTGAGGAAAGAAAGGATTGTCTGAGAAAAGAACGTCAAAGAATGCAAACAGGCACATTGGCTGTCTGTGAATGTGGCTGCCTTTTGCTTCCCCGATTGAAAAACGTTTTCCCATGTTTATTCCTATGCTTGCAAGTTTCGTATCCTCAGCAGATTTCGTATAAGTATAGGCAGGTGTCGTGAAATCTATGAAATAGCTTTTGTAATAGTTTTTCATTATTTTCAGGACTTCTCCCATCTGCTCTGGATGCTGACTCTGTTCATGAATTGAGCCGTCTGAACTTGCGAATATGCCATTTTCCAGGCAATAACATACAGTTCTTGTGTGCATTATGAACTTGCAGCTCATGCATACGAGGTTGAATTGTGATGCATTCCTGATTTGAATATCTCTCCACCATTTCTCCACTTTTATATATTCATGATGGATTTTCTCTCTGCCATACGCTTCAATAAGCTGGTTCAGGCTTTTCTCGCAGTTTTTCATGAAAAGCTCAGCTCCGTAATCATACGTAACAAGGTAGACCTGGTCGTATTCCTCAAGCAGAAGGGCAGCAGCAAGTGTGCTGTCAACTCCACCTGTAAACATTACTGAAGCGGTTCTGGGCTTGATTTCCATAAATATCGTCCTGCGAGGTCGTCATAACCGCTTGTTATGTCAAGATTTTTCTAATTCAAGGCTTATGGTAAATCAGCGTTATATCAAAGTATCTGAGAATTTACCTGACCTTCACTATCCTCTTCATTTCTTTCCCTGACTTAACAATATAAACTCCCTGTTTCCATTTGCTTGTATCAAGAGAGTGCTTGCCC
>JAFGND010000082.1 GCA_016927185.1 Candidatus Coatesiibacteriota bacterium | reverse complement strand
TGGAGATGAAAAAAGAATAGCAAAGATTGATCTGCTTAATATAACAAATCCAAGAGCTGTTAGATATACTGAAAGAGGCTATACAACTGAGCATGATATAAAGGCTTTATCTCAACTAAAGGACCCTGAAAAGCACCATATAGCAGAGCTTTGTGATTATTATAAATTAGATGAAGGAATATTTATTTCTGTTGAAAAATTCTTTGAAGGAAGAACATTAGATGAGATTATCAAAGAAGACGGGCCTTTGTCTTTAAAACAATTTGAAAATATATTTTCTCAAGTTTTAGAAGCTGAGAAATATCTGATGGATCAAGGATGGGTTCATAGAGATATTAAAGCAAATAATATCATTATAAATGAAAAAGGAGAAGTAAGATTAACTGATCTTGCAAATGCATGCAAAAGAGAAAATTTAAGCAAGAAATTGTTTGCAACAGCTGGAAGCAAATCTTATACAGATCCAAGAAGCCAGGGAGTATTTATAGGAGAAGAATCTGAATTTAGGATAAGTTCTGATTTTTATTCAATTGGAGTTAATATGGTCTATGCTCTTACTGGAAAGCTTCCTTTTGAATATGATCCTGACAAAAGGACTGCTGTAGATTTTAAAGGAAGAAGTTTATTGAAAGAAAATAAAACATATATAGAAAAGACAGAAGATGGAAAAAGGATAGTATACAAAAAAGTTGATTGGAAAAAGCATGAAAAATCTTTAGAAGAAGCTTTAGAACTAATTCCTGAAGAAGCTGAAGGATATAAAGGTGTTATAAGAAGATGTCTGACATCAAAAGAAGAACCAAGAAAACATGAATCAATTGATTATGCTTTAAGTTTAGTCCCAGAAAAGATTGAAAATAGATGGTTAAGGAAAGTATTGCCAGAAAATCTGAGAGAAAATGTTGGAGAAAAGGTAAGAAAATATTTTGAAAGAAGAGAGCAAGTTAGATATTCTTCGATAGATGAAGTGATTAGTGATTTTGAAAGAAAGAAACATCTTATAATTACTAAGAAAAGAGGATTAATATTCGGTGCAGGAGTTGCTGCTTTAGGATTGACATTAGGGATTGGTGGAATACATCTTGAAAGCAGATATAATGAAATGATAAACCAAGCTAAAGCTGAAGCAAAAAAATATCCTGTTAGTGTTAAATGGACTGAAAATCAGGAGATAGTCAATAATTTAATTAGTCTTGATTTTGCAATATGGACTGATGAACCATGGAATTGTGTTTATGGAGATAATGGTAAACCTCCTTTCCTTAGTTTTAAACAAGGACAAAAAATAGAAATTCGTCCAGAACCTAAAGCAATACCAAAAGGAGATTGTTCATTAGGCTTTCCTACATTCAGCGGAAAAGTATATATTGAAGGATGGAAAGGAAAAGAGTTTAAGACAAGTATTTTAAGTGTGAATACAGATGGATATGACGAATTCTATTCTCCCACTATACCTCAAATAAAAATGACTATTCCAGAAGATATGCCTGATGGAAATTATAAACTTTGTGTAGTTGTCTATGCTCCTGAAAAACCAGGAATACCAGGTTATATAAACGCTATAAGTGATGTTAAGTTTATTCATACTGGAAGATGCTTGGCGATGAAAACAATCCCTATTGTAGTAGGAGATTTAGATGAAAGAATATGCATTAGTACGCTGTCTTTTGACTGGGGATATGACACCCAATATTTTAATGTAGAAAGAGTTGAAATGAGACTGCATTATCAACCAGGAATGAATCCTCCACCTGATTTAGATAAAAAATTAGTTTATGAATTGTCTGTTCCTGAGACAGGCTGGTCAAGAAATACCAAGAATATGTTTACTGGTAAATCCTCTTCTTTTGGTGAACAAATAAAGCTGCCAGATTCTACAGATTCTATTGAAAAAACATTGCTAATAATGGCCAGACAAGATGGAAAGCCTATACTTTTTGCAGCATATCCTTTTAAAGGAGAGGAAGTAACAGAAAATTTTTACAGATTGAAACTTGCAATACCTGGAAGGAATTTTTCAGATAAGATAGAAGAATATAGAAAAAAATATTTTTCAAATAATAAACCCAGATAAAGGGCTGTTTGATTGGTAGAATGATCTAATACTCATCATTATATGATGCAGGATTATATTTTCTTTTCCCTGCTTTTGCTGTAACAAAGAATATGTTTTTTTAATCAGTTCTTTGTTCAGCTTATGCACTTCTCCAAGATCATCTACGTTTTTTGATATATATACATTTTTTATTATCTCAAACATCTTTTTAATATCTTCTAATAATTGTTTTGTTTTGTCTGAGATGATTAATCCTTTTTTTAGAACATTATTTAAGTGATATAACTGCCTCTGGCCATAGCTTATTTGAGCTAAGAATCCCCACAAAAATGCTGCTTTTATGTTTGTTAATTTCTGTTTAATTATTATTCTTCTGCAGAAATTATCATATCTTTGTATTCTTTCTTCTGCTTGTTTATAACTATATTCTTCTTTTGGATTTTCTAATCTATCTTTTGTTATAGCAAATAGTTCTGAGATGCTAAAGAACATTTTTTGTAATATTGTATCAAATTTTTCAGAAGAAGGTTCTGTTACATTTTCTACAATGCAGGAATCTTTTTCTCTTTTTATTATTTCAAATCCAATTAATCTTGTTTTTATTACTTCTCCTAAAATTTTGAATTGGTTTTCTGTCTGAAAGCTAACTTTGATCCTATCATAGCCGCTTCTATAGGTGTTATTGATTAATGTTCTTACAGAAGTTTCTGTTAAGTTTGCTAATTTGATTTCTGTTTGTTTTTTTATTTCAATTGGCTTTGCTGAAATCAATAAATCGGTTTCTTTTTCTTCTATATCTATTTCTGAGCCTTTTTTTAGGTTGTTTTGTTTTATCCATTTAGCAGGCAGACTAACCATCATAGTTGCTGCTCCTTGTTTTACTAATTTTCTTTTCATTTTGATTTTAGTAATGATAAGTTATATTTAAATCTTTTGCAAATGTT
>JAFGND010000081.1 GCA_016927185.1 Candidatus Coatesiibacteriota bacterium | reverse complement strand
TTTATAACTTGCTGAAGAATTATTATCATTAACAAAGACAATGCTTGATATATTATTTACAGTCTGTATAAGTATGATTTTACCTTGAACATTATAATGTATATTTAAGAACAGTTCCTGACACCAGCATATTATCTTTATAGTTTTTCCTTAAGAAGAGGCTAAATAAAGCTGGTGTCTTATCTTTATATCTAAATTATTTGTTTAGCAATAAACTAAATAAGTCTCTTGACTCTTGAAAAACTGGGTAGTCCTCAGGATTAATTATCATTGACAAATATTTAACTGATTAAATTGAGCTCATGTCATTATGGCAAAGCGAAAACAGAAATATTCAGAATCAAGAGAAGCAGATAAATCAAAACCTGATTTCTTAAACATTGCTTATATCCTTCTCAGCGGACTAATGCTGGCAGGAATTCTGTTGATATTATTGGTTAATGCATTTAATGTTCATACATCAAAACCATTAGTTGCTCATGTCATGTTCATTCCAATAATAATAATATGGTTGATAAAGACATTCAAGGAAAAAGAATTCAGATTTCTTAGAGGATTGCCTCTATACAGCATTCTTGTCTATTCGCTATATTTGGTTATAAATGCAATCTTTATCGCAGAATTCAAATTCGCTTCATGGTATTATCTGAGATATTTCTTCCCTGCAGTAATGCTTTTTTTCCTTGGTTCACAGCTTTCCCTCTCAAGAACTCAATACAGGAATGTTTTTTATATATTATTGTTCAGTATTGTTATTGTTGCATTGATAGGAATATTAAGCGCTTATGACATGTCGCCAATCCCATGGGTAGGAAAGCAGGGAGTTAACAGGGACAGAATATGCTCAACAATAGGTAACCCAACCTGGCTGGCAACTACCCTGGCAATAGGACTTTGTCTGACTGCATATTTCTCTATAACAGATAAAAACATAATATTAAGATTTCTTTACCTGATGGCAGCTGCCATTCAAATCTGGGCACTCTATCTGACCAAAGCAAGAGCTGGTACACTTAATGTTTTCATTGTTTTCATTGGAGCAGGATTATACTTTGTAAAATCAAGAAAACTTAGAATAAGACTTGGATTATCTTTCCTCGCATCAATAATAATTGTTTTCCTTGTCTTTTATTTCTTTGAAGAAAAGCTTCCTTATATAGGAGGCAGAGGTACAATGAAAATAAGAAAAGTAATATGGCAATCCAGTATAAAAATGTGGAAATCTGCTCCTGTTTTAGGTGTCGGAACAGGAAATTTCCAGATTTTCTTTCCACGTTTCAGAAATCCCTTCTATGGGTTTATTGGAGTGTCAAATAATACATTAAATGCAGAGAATGAAATTCTGGAGATAATGGGAACAGCAGGAATAGTAGGTTTGATTTTAAGTTTGATTGTTCTTTATACATGGATTAGAGGTTTCTTCCTGTCTCCTGAAATATTAAAACTGGATAAAAATGAACATCAAGTTTTCTATATAATAGGAGTAGGTTTATTCGCTTCGTTAGTTGACATGATGTTAGGTGTTGGAATGAGGGTATTCTCTGTCCTGGGATTGATATTCTTCCTTGCTGGCATTCATATGGGGGTATTCCAGAATACTGATTATTGGGGGAAATACAATCTATCTGAAAAACCGAATTTAAAAAAATACGTATTAGGGATTACATTGCTTATATGCATCAGCTTCATTTATTATGCGAGAGAGGATATCAAGCTTATAAATGCAGAACGAAGTGGTTCAGTTGGGCATAGATATATGGAAGTTTTCAAGGAGAAGTTTGAAAATTATCAAACAGATGTAAATAACAATATAAAAAACAGATTCTTAAGTCCCCTTGAAAGACATGATCTTTTTCTTGAAGAAGCAATAGGCTACCTTAATGAATCCGTAAAAAATGATCCTTACTATTTTTATGCATGGTACAGATTGGGAGGTTCATATACAAGACTTGGTGAATGGAATGAATTTCTTCATTCATATCATAAATTTTTTGATAAAAACTCGGGAATAGGAAAGAAAGAGAATTATTCAAATCTCTCCCTGAATTGCTACAGAAAATCATCTGAAATATATGATTATTTGTCATCAATATGCCCTGATTATGCTCTTCTTCATCATGACAAAGCTGTTGCATATCTAAAACAAAAAGAATTCCAAAAAGCACTTCCAGAGCTGGTTAAAGCAGCTCATCAAAGCTATATTGAAGCATTCAGGTATATGGTTGAGATAAGCTATAATACATTAGAAAAGGAACACGAAAATCCAGAAACAAGAAAACTGTATTTTGAAATCCTTCCAGTAATGCCAAGAATATATCCAGATATAACTGAAATAAAATTCGATTTAAAAGATAAAAAGCTTATTGATAAATGGATTAATCTGAAACCACCTTTCAAGGTAACCAATTACAGTCATGTTCATGCTGTTATAAGCAAGATGAAGGATTTTGACTATACGCGTGAAGAAATACCTTCTTATCTGAAAATAATGGAGTCTATCTTTCCTTTGAAAAGTTATGATTTAGATAGTTGTTACAGATTATATGGTGTATTGCTTCAAAATCAAGGAAAATTCGATGAAGCAGAACAGGCATTTCTCATTGCAATGAACATAGAACCTGCTGGCCTGGATAATATTAAATCACTAGTTGACTTGTATTTACTTGATAAAAAGGATTTCAAAACTGCAAAAAAGATTATTGATAAAGTAGTTAATATGAGAAAACAATTTGTTCAAGCAGGTGCGGATAATTATACGATAGCATGGGATTTCAGAGTAAGAAATGGTTATGCAGAATATCTCCTTGGTAACAAGACAAGTGCACTTAAACTCTTAAGTGACAACAAGGGAGAATTCGTAAAAGTATATTCTGAAGACAGGCTTTACAAGGAAACCCAAAAAATCTTCCCCAAAATGAAATCAGAAATGATTACCAAATAATATGAAAATTATTGCTTGTCTGTTAACATTCTTCCTCATTACGCTAATAAAAGACCAAGACCTAAGTTCAATCAAGAATGGCAAGATTGATAATGATTTGAAAATATACCAATCAGAAAACAGCATAAGAATTATCTATAAACCCCTCCCAATCAAGAAAGAAACGACTTCCAAAAAAGAAATTATCTATAAAATTAAAAATGCTGATTTGGAATATGAAGAAGGAAAAAGAATCTTGCCAGTAAAAAAACTGACAATAGGTCTTCCTTTATCAAGAAAATTCACTTTAAACTATAAACTGAAGGATGCAAGAAGTATTTTCTCCTCATTACCTTCATTTTATGAAAATAAGAAACCCAGAAATTACATTGAAAATAATGAAGTTGTTTCTATGAAGTATTCAGGCAAATGGAGGGGAATAAACACTGCCATTCTTGAGATTCATCCCTTGATTGTAAAGAAGAACAAGTTATTGGAATATGATGAAATTGAAATAGAGATAAGATTCCCTGCCAATTCATATCATAAGTTAATCCAGATAGATGAAGACAGTATTCTGAAAAAAGGGATCATTAATTATTCACAATGTATTGGTTGGTACAAGAATGTGCACCATAAGGCACCGGAAGATCCCTTCAAGAAAGCATCTGAATGGCTTGAAATATGTATAAGAGATACAAATTTCACAGAAAACAGTTACTTGCCATTACAAAACTATGGAACAGGTCTATATGAAATAACATATGATGATCTGGAAAAAGCAGGAATAAATCCTTCTACCCTGGATCCTGCCAAAATCCAGTTATTTGATGGTGGCCACCAGGAACTGATTGAAAAACCAGATTCAATCAAACCGGTATTTGAAGAGATGCCGATATATATCGACGATGGTAATGACGGTAAATTTGACAAAAGTGATAAGATAATATTCTATGGGATAACCAACAGGGGATTTGAGCTAGACTTGAATAACCAGTTTTCATATTTCTGTAATAAATATTCATGGGAGCATAATTACTTTCTTGCTATTGGAGGAAATGAAGGAAAAAGAGTAAGTTATACTGATGCCAATCTTGAAGGAAATGAAGAAAATTATGATAATGATTACCTGTCTGTTAATCACCTGGAAAAAAACCTCTATCTGGGAGATTCCCAGTTCCATACAAGTGATTACTATTCATGGAAAAATTTCGTAAAATCAGGTTCAGAAAACGAAATAATTAGATTCAAGTTGGGTGCCACAAAATCAGATGCTGATTTGTTATTAGTCTTTTATGCAAAGACATTATATGATCATCATGTAAAAATTGTTCTAAATAATGAAGAAATACTTGATACAACTTGGAGAGGAGGTCCAGGCAACTCATTTTTATATGCAAAAGCAAAAAATCTGAAAGATGATAACTTAATGGAAATCATTGTAGTAAGAGACAGGGATCCAAATGATGTCTTGCTGTTTGATTGGTTCAAAATTGTATTTTACAGATCACTTGATTTCCAAGATTCACAAAAAGACATATACTTGCTTCCTTCTCCTGATAAAGACTATAAGGTAATGCTTAAAAACATCAATTCCGAACAACCATTTATATGGGAAACAACTAATTATAAAAGCCTCAAGATGCTAAGAAATGGAACATATGATAAAGCTAAAAAAGAATACTCATTCAGGTTACCTGAAAATGTTCTTGGAAAGCAAAGATTCTGCGTGTCAGATAAAACTCAACTGAAGAAGCCTTTCAGCATAAAAAAATATCAGCCTGATTATCTCAGATCTTTAACTGAAGGAGCTAAATATTACATTATAACTCCACAATCATTTGTATACTATCTGGAGCCCATATGTTCTTATCATAATGAAACAGGACTCAAAACAGCATTGATTCCTGTTGAGAAAATTTACTCTGAAATAGGATATGGAAGAAATGGTGACCCAACAGCTATCAGAGATTTTTTGAAATATGCATTCGAAAACTATTCCACAAAACCCAGGTATGCCCTTCTGGTAGGAAACGGGAACTATGATTTCAAGAATTATCTGGGTAACAATGATGTTCAATACATTCCTCCATTTATTGACAGTATAAATCATGAATCAGTTGAGGAGTATTTTGCAATATTCTATACAAATGAATATGCTCATCATCTTGATGTATCTATTGGAAGAATCCCTGTTAAAAACATAAATGACTTGAAATCATGGGTAAAGAAATCCCTGTCTTTTCAAAAAGATAAATCCAGATATTTCGGGAAGTGGAGAAACAGAGCACTTTTAGTTGCAGATGATTTCGATACTGCAGAAGATGACACAGAAGTTTCTCATACAAGAAGCACAGAGGAAATCTATCAGAATTATATTCCTCACTCTCAGTTATCTCAAAAATTATATATGATTGAATATCAACGGATAGATAGATATAAACCAGAAGCGACAGAGGATTTCATATACCATTTAAATAATGGCTGCAATCTTTTTCTTTATTTTGGACATGGTGGCTTTAATTCAATAGCACATGAGAGATTATTCAGAATAGATGATATATCGAGACTAAACAATATACATAAACTTCCATTCTGGTTATGTGCTTCATGTGATGTTGCTGATTTTGATAATCCAACCTATGATTCATTGGGTGAGCTTACTGTTCTTAAGAATGACGGGGCAACAATAGCAACTTTTGCTGCAAGCAGACCAACTTCTCCTTTATCGAATGACTTTCTATTTAAATCAATAATTGAATATCTTTATGAACCGGATACAAGGATAGGAGATGCAATCAGCCTTGGGAAGGAGAAAGCATCAAATAGAGCCAATAATCACAGATATTGCCTGTTCGGTGATCCTGCACAAATATTCACGTTCCAGAAACTTAGTTTCAATATGGTTCTTCATCCAGCAAATACGATAAAAGAAAAGCATTTATCAAAAGTAAATGGTGAAGCTCCTTTCAACAATGGAATGTTATTCATAACAATATTCGATTCTCTTAGAGAGCAAACTGAATATACATTTGATAGAAGTGACTCCCTTAAATATCTCAAGCAACCTTCAAGAATTTATTCTGGAAGCTGTGAAATCAAGAATGGTAAATTTGAAATTGAATTCTATTCCCCTTCTGATTTAACCAAAGGCAATAAGGGACAAGTCTATGCATATGCATATAATAATAAATATGAGGCAATTGGCTATATTGCAGATGTCATCATAAAGGAATCTCAAGAATCATCCTCTGATACAACTCCCCCAACTGTAAAATTCTATTATAACAATCAAGAAATGTATGATTATATACCCATAGCAGAAAGATTTACACTTGAAATAAGAGCTGAAGATGAGCATGGTATTAATATGACTGGAAAAAATGGACAGCAAATAGTTCTTACTATAGATAATGATGAAAAAAGAAAAATAGATATATCCAGATATTTCGAATATGATACAGGAAGCTACAGGAAAGGACGACTATTTTATCCCTGTTATCTTTCCAGCGGGAAACATAATCTGAAAGTTAGGGCTAGTGATAATTTTGGAAACACAGAAATTACCTCAATAAATGTAAATGTTCAGGAAGAGGGATTCAAACTGAAGGATCTGCTTGCTTATCCAAATCCTATGAAAAGATACACTTATCTAACATGGCTTCAAACAAAATCAGGAAATACAACTATTGAGCTCAGGACTGTAAAAGGACGATTAATAAAAACCATCTCTATAAGGGGAAATGAAGGATATAATCAAGTATATTGGGATGGAAAGGATAATGAGGGAGATTCCATATCTAATGGAATATACTTCTTCAAGGTTTCTGCAATTGATTCTTATGGAAACAAGGTTGCATCTATAGGAAAGTTGCTTGTTGTCAGATAATAGTGAAATCAGAACGTTCCCTGATAATCCCTTGAATTGCAGCAATATCCCATATCGTCTCGTTTGGTTCTAATCCATATTCAGATTCAACCATATAGTGCTTTTGTTCAGGATATTGAAGTCTGACTGAATAAATACCAATTTCTCTTGGTGCAGAAAAGTCTAATAAAGGATCATCCCCTATGTATATGCATTCCGAAGGACATACTTCTAGCTCTTTTATAGCTAAAACAAATGGTAAAACACTTGGCTTTCTATAAGTTTTTCCAAAAATTTCAGTAAATATCTGGATTTTAAAAAATCTACCTAGCCCCAAAGCTATTGACTTGCTTCTCTGAATCTGAGGAGGTCCATCAGTTATCAAGCAAAGATCATATCTTTTTTTCAAGATACTTAATAGACTTTCAGTATCATTGGATAGTCTGATATCAGGCTTATGGCTTCTATAGCAGTCTAAACAGTCTTTTAAAAGCGTCCTGTCAATATTCAGTTTTTTGAATAATCTTGTGAATAGTAACTTATCTTCCTTGAAAATATTAGATCCAGTTAAATCATCAAAAATGACCTTGGAATTTATTTTTGTATTCTCGCTTAGAAAACTGGAGACTTTTCTAAATCCACTATGTATGTATTCCATCTCCGGAAACAAAGTATCATCTAAATCAAAAATAATCGATCTTATCATTTATTCTTGTTCTGGTAGAAAAAAGGTTTTTCATAAAAAAACATTGACATATTCAAATTATGATCATCTGCATTTGGCAATATATCCCATCCTTTTATGAATGACTTGAATGCTTTTGCATAGAATGGTCCAGCTTTCATAGTTAACAAAACAGAATTATCAAAACCCGGTTTTATACTTATTATATAACTTTTTTCATTTTCCTCATTATATATGAATTTTATTGAAGATGGACCAGTCAATTCGAAGAGAACTGCAATATCGGAAATCTTTCTGAATATATCATTAGATTTCTCCAAAGTAAAAATCCTGGTATTTGAAGTTTTCCTTATGTTTACATTTACCGGATACAATGAAACAACTCTTCCCCGAATATCTGAAAGTATATTTATTACGTATTCCTTTCCAGTAATTATTTCCTGAATTACTGAAGCCTTGCATTCAGAAAGGAAAAAGTTTAATTCCCTGGCATTTTTCACAATCTGATTTGGGTATTGACTTAAAGAATCTATAGATTTGAAGTATAAGGGATAATCGAATTTGGAAATGCTGATTTGAGATGGTAACCATGTCTGTGGAGTAGGAACACTCAAGTGCCTGAAGGCAATAAACCTTTCCCATAAATTCATGCATTTCAATAAAATATCTCTTTCTGGTAACAAAAGAAAAACTCCACTCTTTCTAAAAATATCCCTTTGCTCATCTATTATAAAGATGTCATTATGGGATAAAGGAAAAACCAACTTAACATCTTCCGCCAGACAGATATCAAGAATTGCAGCTGCATATGATTTATCTTTATAAAACGGAATCCTGTAATAACTATCGCAGCAAGAGGAAGCTGGAATTGAATTGTCTTGATAAATATCAGTTCCAGTTACCCTGAATCCATTTGATTTAAAATATTGGATTATTTCACAATGTTTTCCTACATTTGTGAACAATATACTATACATGATGCCATTAACAAGCATATTAGATTTGTTTGTAAAGATAAAACTGTTTTTCTATTTTTCATTGCCTAAAACTAAATATTTTTTTACTACGTTAACATTTCCTGGAATATTATTGGAGGTTATAAGATATTAACTAATGAAAGCTAGAGATGAAGCTGATAGAAAGACAGTGGCAGACATACGAGCAGGTGATACAGAAGCTTTCGGAGAAATAGTTGATAGATATCAACCGATACTATATCAACTAGCCTATAAAATCCTGCTTAACAGAGATGATGCCTTAGATGCTGTTCAAGATGCTTTCGTTTTAGCTTACAGAGCACTTGACCAGTTTGATATTAAAAGATCTTTCTATCTTTGGCTATACAGAATAGCTTATAATGCAGCAATAAAAACCTATAACAGGAGAAACCAGGGGCAGGAAATGGTTTATCTTGATAGCCTAGAAAATCCGGACGATCTCCTCGCTGATTGTGAAAAACCAGCAAGAGAACTTCTGAATGCTGAATTTGAAGAAAAACTCAAGGCAGCAATTGAGAAACTTCAACCAGATTATAGAGCCGTTTTTGTTTTAAGAGTTCAGGAAGAGATGAGCTATAAGGATATTGCATCAGTATTATCAATTCCTGAAGGTACAGTTATGTCAAGACTTGCAAGAGCAAGAGAGAAATTACAATTTTTCCTGAGAGAGTTAATGATATGAATTGCAAAGAATTTCATCTGTTGGCAAGCGCTTTCATAGATAATGAATTATCTAGTCAAGATGTAGTGAAAGTAAATAATCATTTAAGGGAATGCGCTAATTGCAGGAAATATCTTGAAAGCATGAGAATGATTGATGAAGCATTCAAGAAGCCGATGGATAATCCTTCAATAAAAGAATTTGCCGAAAATAAAATGATAATAATGAATACACTTGGTTTGAATACTAAATATGAAAAAAAGAAGAAAAACCTGTTTGCGGAAATACTTGATTATTTGAAAGCATACCCTCTAAGACTGGCATTAGTACCAGCTGCAGTTTTAATAATTGCTTTCATTATGATAAAAGGTAGAACTAAGGAATTGACTGAACCTGAAACCTCAAGCAAATTTGTTCAGCAAGTAGAAAAAAAGGACAGTTTCAAAAGTACTCTTCCTGATCAATCTCCAGCAGAGGAAGAAACCAGAACAGAAGAAAGAAACGGTTTTAAACCTTACAAGAAAACTGAAAAATCCCAGGAAAAAGATCCCTTGAGAAGAGAAACATCTACTGGTGAAATTTACAAATCAGCAGACGAAATGAAATCCTCGGATCAGCCAAAATTATCAGTAGAAGATTTTTCAAAAAATGAAACAGAAAGCTTTGGTTCTCAAAAAGCGGGCTCAGCTCCAGTTACTCCTTCACTAGCCAGAACTCCAAGACAGATGTACAAGATAGAAACTCCAACTGCACCTGCGGAGAATCTGGATGACCAGAATAAAAGAAAAAAAGATATAGCTGGATCAAAATTATCAAAAGACAGAGAAATATCTGATGATGAAGAAAGCAGTATGGAAACAGCTAAAGAAAAACCTTCGAGCATAGCACAAGATAAGGGTCATAGAGACAGCAAAGAAACTTATTTAAGAACATCATTCTCAAGTCTTTCAATAATAAGCAAACCTTCAAAGTATCCTGCTGATACATCTAAAAAAAGAAGTGAAGCTAAAACCGGTTATTATTCTGATAAGAGTGCTTATCAAACAGCATTCATAGCTGATATTTATATAAGTTCTAGAGGAAAAGTGGAAAAAGTGATTCTCATCCAGTCTACAGGTGATAAAGACATGGATAGGAATTTCGTATCTTATCTAATGGACTTCAAATTCAAGCCATACTATTCTGATGGTTCAGCAACTGGTATAATAGCTAGATATTCTTCAAATGATTTATAAATTAATCTCCATTTGAAATATAACATAACTGACTATTTAAGATATACATTCTTGACAAAACATCATTATATGAAAAATTGAGCATTATGAGAATAATTTTACTTCTGTCTGGCTTGATTTTCTTTATTCAATCAATATCCTGTAATAAAATGACAAAGAAAGAAGCAAAAGTAATTTCTACTGATAAAAGTGTGAAAGAATACAAGATGGAAGGAGGTTTTTTCGAAAGAGGACCAGTTATGACCTCAGATAAAGGGAAACCTGTTAAGCATGGAATATGGAAAGTATATTTCCCTGACAAGAAACTATATGCCACAGGCAAATATTATAATGGAAAAAAAGACAGTCTATGGACGATATTTACAAAGGACGGAAAAAAATCGGAAGAAGCAAATTTCAGGCAAGATATTCAAGATGGACCCTATAAATCCTGGTATGATGGAGATAAATTAAAATCAAAAGGGATGTTCAAGAAAGGCAAGCCATATAGCATATGGGAACTATATTACTTAAATGGAAATCTTGAATCAAAAGGTTCTTATTATTATGGAAAGAAGCAAGACAAATGGATTTATTACTATGCAAACTCTCAATTAAGAGCGACTGGAAACTTCAAGGATGACTTTCCAGTTGGAGAATGGACAGGTAAAGACTCCCTTGGAATATCATTCAAGGCAACATTCCCTGTTGGTAATGGAGAAGTTTCTGGAACTTATGAAAATAAAAAGAAATTTATTTCAATGATAATAAAGAACAGGCAACTAATTGGAAAGGCTGTCTTTTATTATAGCAATGGGAAAGCGGAGAGATCAGCAGTATATATTGAATTAAGCAAAGAAGATGCCAAGAAGGAAGGATTTAAAGCAAAGCTTGTTCCCTTTTTCGTACACAATATGCAAAAAAACTTCGATGGTGTCCCTGATGGGCAAATGATAAGATACTATACCAATGGACAAATAGAAAGGCTTACAACTTTCAGAAGAGGTATTTTAACAGGGCAACACAAACAATTTTATGAAAATGGAAAGAAGAAAGTTGAATGTATATACAAGGAAGGAAAAATAGTTAAAGATTCTTTTACAAGCTGGGACATTAATGGAAAAGTGCTTGAAAAGAAATGACTCTTTCAAAATGGCAATATCAGAAGAGGAACTGGAGATCTTAATAATAGATCCTGTACCAGCCTATCTATCCTCTTGGAAGAAGAAATCATATGAAAAGGAAGTACTATCAATTCGCATTGATGCATTTTTCTAACTTCGAGAAGCTTATCAAGAGGATTTCCTATCTGTAAACTGACCTCCACATGTATACCTGTATCTTTGGCTAATTCTTCTATTTCATACAAATATATCCATCCATTCTCTTCCTGTTCAATCTCCACCTGGGATCTGCTTTTTCCTGAAGATCTTGATATTTCCATTATCACGAGAGGATCAAGCACAAATAACTCAACAAGACTTGCCTTATGTATCAAACAGAAAGGGGAAAACTTCTCGAATGCTTCAAGACTTCCTGGGGATGTCGTAACATAATAGAGTATTGTTTTGATTTTCAGAAAACTCATTGAATCAATCCTTTCTTCCTTTTCATCTTATCTTTCAATTTCTTTACTTTATAAAATTCCTCTCTTGATAACTCTTCTAGTATATTAGTTATCCATAATTCCTGAGTTTCGTATTCAGGAATGTAGATATTCTCAAGTGCATTTACTCTTTTTTGCGTTTTAATTAGCTCGTCTCCAAGTCTCATAATTGTTATCCTCATAGATAACCATTTAAAAATAAGTGGAAATACATCAGTTAGCTCTTTCTGAAGGATATCATAATAGTAATTTGTATCCCAGAGAGAAGCATTCAGTATTATATCAGTTCTGGAAGGAATTATATCTACAGTTACAATGCCCATTGTGGTTCTTTCAAGAATCTCGAAATCAAGCGATTTATTATAGACTCTTGCAAGATAATCTATTTTCTCCTCACCTAAAGTCAGGATTGTTTTTCTCAAGTTATTGAAAGCCTTTTTTATCCTCTTCTGTACTTCAGATTCCAGTTTCCTGAAATCATGTATTCTTGTTAATATTTCCATAAGAAGGACTTGCTTTTTTTCCGAAAGGAGTTGATGCCCTTCTCTGGCAACTTTAAGTTGTGCTTTTGTCATCAATAGATTAGCTTTTGTTGGTGCAATATTCATTACTTTTCCTTACAGATATCTTTCTATCTCTTCTTCAGTTACTCTTGTTAGCTCCGATCTTGGAAGTATTCTAAGTATACTCCAGCCGAGATTCAGGGTTTCTTCCAGCTTTCTTTCAACATCAAAACCCTGACCTATGAATTCCTTTTCAAACCTGTTGCCAAATTCGATGTATGATCTATCCAGACTAGACAAATCCTCTTCACCTATTATTGCTGCTAGTGCCCTTATTTCATGTACCTTGGCATAAGCTGCATATAACTGAGAAGAAAGATTTACATGATCTTCTCTTGTCTTGTCTTTCCCTATTCCATCTTTCATCAATCTTGATAATGATGGTAATACATTTATTGGAGGATTAATTCCTAGACCATAAAGCCTTCTATCAAGAACTATCTGACCTTCAGTTATATATCCTGTAAGATCAGGTACTGGATGAGATATATCATCATTTGGCATTGTTAATATTGCTATCTGCGTTATTGAACCAGATCTCCCCTTTATTCTTCCTGTTCTTTCATAAAGGCTTGCTAAATCCGAATACAAATAGCCAGGATATCCTTTCTGAGAAGGAACTTCCTCTTTGGCAATAGCAGTTTCTCTTAATGCCTCACAATATGAAGTCATATCAATCATAATAACAAGGACATGCATTCCAAGTGTGTATGCAAGATACTCTGCTGCTGTCAATGCACATCTTGGTGTAATAATTCTTTCTATTGCAGGTTCATTTGCAAGATTAAGAAAAAAGACCGATCTAGAACTACCTGAGGTTTGAGATAGCTTTTCTACAAAAAACTCTGCAAGATCATTTTTTACTCCCATCGCCGCAAAAACAACCACGAAGTCCTCTCCTCCCAAAAGCCTTGATTGAGTGGCAATTTGAGCAGCCAATCTGTGAGATGGAAGTCCCGCTCCTGAAAAAATAGGTAATTTTTGGCCTCTAATCAAAGTATTCAACCCATCTATGGATGATATTCCGGTCTGTATAAAATCCTCCGGGTATTGCCGTTTGATTGGATTAATAGGAAGTCCGTTAACAGATAAAAAATCCTCTGCCAGATAAGGTGGCAAATTATCTCTTAACCTTCCAAGTCCGTCGAATATTCTTCCAAGTATACCTTTTCCAACCGCAAATTGAACTGATTTACCAATAAATCTGACTTTAGTGGCAGGCGAATCAAGATTCTTGGTTCCCTCAAAGACCTGAACAAGAACAAAATTCATGTCAGCAATAAGAACTTGTCCCAGTCTTTTCTCAGAATTCCTATCCAGTACTTCTACTATTTCACCAAAACCTATGTCTTTCGTACCACTCACAACTAGCAAAGGACCATTTATTCTTTCAACACCAGTATATTCTTTTACTGACATTAATTCTCCTTTTTAACAGTAAATGCAGATAAATAAAAATCTAATAAAATCCTAATATCTTGTTTTCAGTTCAGAAAACTCCTTGTTGATTCTTGATTTCAATTCCGAAATAAAATGCTCTTCTCCCTTAGGGGTTTTATCTTTTATTCTCAGTATTTCTGTCGTTATTGGTAATGCCCAAATCCTGATTACAGGAATACCTTTCTTTAATAATTCCCTTGACTCGTCATAATAATAAAGAATCAATTCAGCCAGACTCATTTGCTTTTCTATACTTGAATAAGCATCATTTGGATTTATTGCGCTCTGTTGAAGAAATCCCTGTTTTATTAATTTAGCCGTTTCCAGTATTAATCTTTGATCATCAGGCAAAGAATCAGCTCCGATTATTTTAATGATTTGCTGCAATCTCTGATCCTCTGTCAATAAATACATCATCCTGTTTCTGAAAGAGCTCCATTTATCATTTCCGAATTGATCCCACCATGGCTTGACATTTTCAATGTATTCCGAATATGAATCAGTCCAGGAAATAGCGGGGAAATGTCTTGCTGAAGCTAGTTCCTTTGACAAAGCCCAAAAAGCGCCTATAAACCTCTTTGTATTCTGGGTAACAGGTTCTGAGAAATCTGAACCAGCAGGAGAAACAGCTCCTATTATTGACACCGATCCTTCCCTATGGCTTAAAGCAAGTACTGAACCTGCTCTTTCATAGAATTCAGCAAGTCTGCTTCCGAGATATGCCGGATATCCCTGTTCAGCTGGCATTTCCTCTAGCCTGCCAGAAATCTCTCTCAATGCCTCAGCCCATCTGGAAGTTGAATCTGCCATGACTGCAACATCATAACCTTGATCCCTGAAATACTCAGCTAATGTTATACCAGTATAGATTGAAGATTCTCTTGCAGTTACAGGCATATTTGAAGTGTTTGCGATTAATATTGTTCTTTCCATCAAGGGACGCTCAGTTACTGGATCTACAAGTTCCGGGAACTCAGTTAAAACCTGAGTCATTTCATTACCTCGTTCTCCGCATCCAACGTATATTATTATATCGGCATCACTCCATTTAGCGAGTTGATGTTGTGTAACTGTCTTGCCAGTTCCAAACCCGCCTGGAATTGCTGCTACACCTCCTTTTGGTATCGGGAATAAAAAATCCAGTACTCTCTGACCAGTAAAAAGCATTTTCTTGTTCTGCAATCTTTTTATAAATGGTCTGCTAGTTCTTACTGGCCATTTTTGAAGCATTGATACTGATTCAGTTCCTTTACTCGTTTCTATTTGCAGGATCTCGTCTTCAATTGTGTATTCATCATGTTCTCTTACCGAAACTACTCTTCCCGAAATGGATGGCGGTAACAAGATTCTATGATTGAAGAGGCTTGTCTCCTTGACATTACCTATTATCTCTCCGCCGCTTATCAAATCTCCTTTTTTTACGGAGGGGGTAAATTCCCACTTTTTTTCTCTATCAAGTCCTTCTGAATGAGTCCCTCTCTTCAGAAAATCACCTTCTTTTGTAGCAAGATAATCAAGTGGTCTACCTATTCCATCAAATATTGAGGATATCAATCCGGGTGCCAGTTCAATAGACAATGGAAGACCTGTCGGATATACAGGTTCCCCTGGTTTCAATTCAATTGTATCTTCATAAACCTGAATAATAGTATGGTCTGCTTCAATTCCTATAACCTCGGCAATCAATTGCAGGTTTCCAACAAAAACCTGTTCTCCTATCTTTAGTGGAGTATCTCCATATGACCATATTATTGGACCATTTATTCTTAAAATCCTTATAGAATCTTCCATTCCCTACTCACTTTGTAAAACCCTCTTGAGCTCAATCTCTATTGTCTTGCTGAATTCCTTGAAAATAGTATCCAGACTATTGTCCAATCTGAATCTACAATCCATTGTCTCTACTATAAAACCTCCATCAATATAATTTCCTTTCTTTATTTCCCATTCTTCAGGGATGATTTTCCTGAAAAATTCATAATCCTCTTCAGAAGTATGAATTACAAAAGTTTCTGTATAGATTTTTTGTACTGATTCTAATTTCTTTGCAAAGAAATCCCTGTATAGTTGAGAATTTTTTTGTTTCATAATCAACTCATGAAATTCTTTTTCAAAATCAGTCAGCAAAGTCCTTTCAAAATCCAACTCTTCTTTCTGAATCTCTTTCCATTTATCTGACAGCTTAATCTGACTTTCAATCCGGATCTGCTTTTCAACTTCCTCTCTTATTTCTTTCTCAATCATTTTAGTTTTTGCATTATATATAGCTATTGTTTTCGATTTCAACTTCCTGAAAATTTCCCTGGAATGCTTCATCAAATCCTCTTGTTCCTTCTTGATTTCTTCAAGAAGCATCTCAAGACCCGATTTTTTTTCCATCAGATTCCTCTGCCTTTCCAAAACCAAACATAGTATTCATCTTGTTTATCACAGTATCATTAAACTCAGGGTTTTCATAATCTGGTACTTCTACTACAACAGGATACTTGCTTTTAAAATAAGATTCCATCCTTGCGCCAACTTGATTAACCAAACCCTTAGTGACAAATATAACTCCTACATCTGGATTCTTAAGGAGTCTATCCAAATCTTCCAGGGGATTGCCAGAATGAACCACTCCTTCAATTCCTAGAAGATTGAATAATCTTATACTTACTTTATCACCTAAAACGTAGCATTTCATTTGCTATTACCCTGATTTTACCAAGATGAAAATACTCATAACCAGACCATAAATAGCTATACCTTCTGCAAGTCCTACAAAAATAAGTACCCTTCCAAAAAGATCAGGTTTCTCTGCCAAAACTCCAACAGCTGCAGCTCCTACTATTCCTGTTCCCACACCTGCTCCAATTGCTGCAAGACCTGTACATATAGCTATTGATAAGTATGCGGCACTCAATCTTATTGCTGTCCCCATATCAGTGAGTTTTAAAAGAGACAAATCACCTTCAGTCGAGGCAAATAAAGGCTTATGAAAAAGCGCTATGAACAAAGGCACTGTTACAAGCAGTGCTAATGAAACTCCAGTTATTGCGAAAGAATATGAAAATAGCTTTCTATCTTGAAATGTTCTGAATACCTTTTTTAACATCATTTAACCTCCTCATATAAATGGTTTTCAGATAAAGGTCTATAAAGACTACCTCCTCCTGTAAAAAACTTTGAAAAGAACTCATAGTATAATAAACGCAGGCATTGTATAGAAACAATCAAACCTTCCAGCAATATTATAGATATATTTCCTATTATGATATCTACTCCTCCTGTCGGGACACCATTCTTGCTGAAAGCGTCTGAAATGGCAAACACTGCCAATGATAATGCAGCATGATTTAAACCAAATGCTGAAACGCGAATGAATGAAACAGTATTAGCAAAATAACTCAAGATAGTTTCTGCAATTTCTGCAAAGCTACTCAATGTATCACCATGCACCTTTAAAGGTCTTAGTTTCCTTCTATTCAGATATTTTATGATTTGTACCTGGAAAGCAATCGGTGAAAGCAATAAAACCATGGAAATTACAAGTGCGAATAGAGCCCATTTTGAACTTTCGGGATTGAAATATACATATGCAGAGAAACCCAAAATCAATCCGTATACACTACTCGTTGCCAAACCCCAAGGTCCTATAAAAAAACCAATCCAGTCTCTTCTTTTTAGTTTCTGCAAAATCTGGAAAAACATTCCCAGGAACATTACAAAAATACCAAAGCATATAGAGATAAATACCAGTAATTCAATATTTTCAAGAGGCTTTAGCCACAAAGGTTTAAACTCAAATCCAAAACAAGATCCAAAAAGAATACCAAAAATTACTGATGAAATCCCAGAACTTATCATCAAATATCCAATATTTCTATAATCCCTTAATTTTAAGGAAATGATTATTCCAATTATTGCTAATACAGATCCATGACCTATATCCCCAAACATCAAACCGAACATTAAAAGAAAGACAAAAGCTACTATGGCAGTAGGATCAATATCCCTGTATCTTGGTATAGAATATGATGTTGTAATAAGTTCAAATGGTTTTATTAATTTTGGATTATTCAGCTTCACAGGAGGTTCGGGCATCGGAGGGAATCCCATCTCTCCAGTTTCACTATCTTCAGTCAAGGGTGGTTCAATGAAATCTATCAAGGATCCAGGAACTCTTTTTTCAATTTCATTGCTTATTGAATGAATATCCTTCTTGGGTACAAAACCAAAGAAAAGGTAACCCCTAGGAATTTGCTGGAGGTTTAAATGAAATTCAATCAAATATTTCTGCCAGATTATCTCATTAAACAAATACAGAATTTCAGTGTTAATCTTTTCTGAATTTGCATGTTCTCCTTCAATTTTGAAGTCAGCAATCTCTTTTCTGAAACCAGTGCTTGAGATTGTTAATAAACCGTGATTTTTCAAGGCTTTTTCAATTTGCTCTTTCTCTTTAATATGTGTTACTATCAATGCTGCTTTTCTTGTTCCAACGAGCATCAGATGAGTGATAACCTGACTTCCAGATTTGTCACTTAAATTAAGTATTGAATCAATATCATAATTGGTTGGGATCTCGACAATATACCATACAAAATTCTGTGCCTCATATTCTGTTAGCCAGTCCCAGTTTGCTTTTATAAGTTTAGCAAATTCATTCCTGCTTCTGCTATCTTTTATCTTATTCTGCTTATCCCTGAATTCATCAATACTTTTTTCCCAGCTATCCAGTCTCCTATTTGCCTGTTTTGTCTGCTCCAAAGTCCAGAGATCTTTCCTGATTGTCTTAGGTTCGGGAATTATCTCCAGTTTTTTTATTATCTTCTTTGTTTTCAAGTAAAGATTATTTACTGCAGATACTATCTCACTATCTTTCGATATAATACTCGACTTTTGTTCCTTATTAAACAATTTTATACCGCTATATTCTGCAAAATGCACTTTTTCTGTATCCAGAATTGCTGAAGCAGCATTAAATAATTCTTTCTGAGGAATGAAGAGTCTAATAAACTGAAGAGCTTGAGGTTTAAACATAAACTAATTCTCCTAGAATTTCATCTTTGCTGAAACCCATATCTATTCCCTGAAGACATAATGCTATATTTTCAATCTCAATAGACTTTAAATACAAAAAAGCAAGAGAACCTTCTGGTTTAAAGCTGCTTTGCGTAATAAGACTCCTGCATCTTGAAACAAATTCCTTTTTCAAAGGGAGAATAATACCATAATTAATATCCTCCGATTTCATGAACTCAATATTATTCCTGAATGGATAAGGAAGTATGACTTTCCATTGGTTGAATGCTGAGAGGTAAAGTTCTGATAATACTTTAAGAGTAAAAGGTTCTTTTGAATAAGCAAACAGGTTGGCAGCATCTATCCAATCAAGTTTATAGATTTCTCTGCATCTTATAAGGGTTTCAAGGTTTTTCCATGATATCAGCGAGTTTAGAATATTCTTGGTAATGGATGATTTGGTTGAACTAATCCACAACTTGTAATACTCAGAATCCAATTCCGTTTCCAGAAAACCTAGATTCTTGTGATTTTTGTATCTCTCTAATGCATTTTTCAGGAAGTTATAAATAGGCTTCTTTATATATAGATCCATGAGATTATTGATTGATTGGATATCCGCTAATTCACCATTTCTGACATAACTCCATGACCCTATATCAACTAAATCTTCTGGTTTTATTTTCTGCTCCAGTTCCAGGTATCTTATTGCTATTTTTATATTTATCAGTTCCTTCTGTCCAACAAACCATTTTAGAGTTTCATAAAACTTGCCTTGTGCCCAGATGGAGAAAAGACTCACCTCTTTTAGTAAAACTCTGGTTTGCCAGTCCAACAGCTTGCCTTTTACTGGTATTAATCCTTGATATCCTTTATGCTTGAAAAGCCAATCTGCGGCTTGATTGAAATTAAACGACAGTAACTCTTCGAAATCAGATTTGTTGAGGAAATAGCTCTTTCTTGCATGTACTCTAGCTATTACACTCACACCAGTTACTTGCATATTATTGTCCGCAAAAGAATTGTTTGAGAAGCTTTTGAAGCAATTGTTTTTTCATTTTTTCATATATTATTCTTTTTTTCTCAATATTCCTGTCCTTTTCTATTTCTAAGTTATTTATTTCCTTTTCCAGTTTCTCATAATTCTCTTCTATGATCTTTTTCTTTATTTCATTTTTATTTCCTTCAATTTCATTTAATTGTGCTTTCCCTTCCTCTTCTATCCTTGCTATTTCTTCATCTTGCATTTTTTTGATTTTTTCTTTTTCTGATACCAGCTTGTTTTCTTCATCTATAAGTTTTTTCAAATCATTCATGAAATCAGACATTAAAACCTCTACTTTTGTTTCTTCCTCAGTTTTTTTATCTCTATATATATCAAATATCCCAAACCAAACAGCAAAAATAATCTTAGAGCAAGGAAAACATAGACTAGAAATACTATTTCGGTATTCATGTTTGATTAGCTAATGCCAAGATATCAACAACCTCCTGACTACTCTTAGCTTCAATCAAATACTTAGATGTGTTATTTCTACTTACTATGGTTGATATTTTAGATAAAATAGTTAAGTATTCCTTTATTCTATTTTCAGGAGACAATACCAGAAAAACTAGTTGAGTTGGTTTTGGAATACTATCTCCCTTCTCAGCAAAATCAACAATTTTTTCAAGTGTTGCAAAAGCAGCTAATTCTTCTTCTATATTTGGGATTCTTACATGCGGGATTGCAAGCTGACATGGAAGGTAAGGACTTCCAAGTTTTTCTCTCTCGAGTAAAGCTTTTATCAATGAAGATTCATCCATATCCTTCCATCTATATTTAAAGACTTGCAGCATCTTCATCAATATTTCTGATTTATCTGTTTCTGGAATTTGAATAAGAATTTGCTGTCTGGGAATTAAATCTAATATTTCCATATTAGCTCCTTTGGAAAGCTTGGTAGCTTATGCAATAGGTCTGTCTATCAATTTCCTTAATTTTTTGTCAAACGCTTTTATAATTAATTGATTATCAATCCCTTAAAAGATTTCAAAAAATCTCTTAAACGTTTTGATATTTCTGATGGAATATTTAAATTTGCTGTAAATGAATATGTCAATCCATTTTTCCTCTTGACTGAAACATCTGATATCAAATTGCCAGTAGTATGGAATTTAACAAAGACAACTATAAGAGGATTGTTTCTCACAACGATTTAGACGGGGTAATATCATCATCCCTTTTATCATCTATTACAGGCATAAAACAGTTTCTCTTTACTGGTCCGACAAATATCATCAACAAGAAACATGTTCTCCTTGAAACTGATATAATATGCGATCTGCCTTATAGTACATGCTGCGGGGCATGGTTTGATCATCATACAGGGAATCTTGAAGATTTGAATTACAGGAAAATAGATATTACAAGTATTCCTGGAAGCTTTTCCGAGCAAGATTCTTGTGCCAGAGTCATTTATAATTATTTCAAGGATAAGATCTCTTTCTCTGATATACTTAAATCTTACATAGATATTGCAGATGAAGTAGATAGCTTCAAATATGATTCACCCCTGGAATGGTTGGCAGAAAAACCATCAAGGATATTAGACTTTGCAATAAAAGATAAATGCGATGATTTAAACAAGAAAATCGTTTTTCTAAATAGATTGACAAATCTCATCAAGGAACTGACACCTCAAAAATTATGTGAGATGAAGGAAATAAAGAGCAAAGATAGTTCTTATAGAGCTTTTATAAAACACAATCTTGAAATGATAAAACCAATTATCTATTTCTTGAAGGAAGATGTAAATAATGAAATTGTGATAATAGACCAAACCAGGTTACGTTTCCAGAATGCTATCTTGAGACCTTTGGCATTCATACATTATCCGAGATCATTAGCAGTTCTGGTAATTTCCAATAAATTCCAGAATAAATCAAAAAAAGCTGATCTTCTCCTCTCTTTTTCTCTTGGATTTGGAGTGAAAGACGACAAGATTGATCTTGGGGAGATATTCAGGACTTTGAATATTGGTGACGGTCATAAAGGAGCAGCTTCAGCCAGTTTTGTTATATATGACAAAAAAGATGCAATGAAAATGAAAGAATCTATTTTAAGAGAAATCTTTATCCTCTGGCAAAAGCAGAGAGTCATTTAAGTCAAATAAATCCGGTTTCATTTTTGTAATCATATCATAACTTATGTATCTTCTTAAAGCTCCAGCTGGCAGCATGAATAAAAGAATTATGAACCAAACTGAGACTGCTAAAAACAAACCTAAAGGTATGTACAAAATCAGAAGTGCTGGATTCCAGCCCCCCGCGATTATCCATCCTAATATTGCAAATCCAGCTAAAAATAGTCCCACAGGTAAGATAATGAAGAAGCTTAAGACACTAAGGAGTCCATTCAAAATTCCCATACAAAAACCAATAGATATTATATATAAAAAAAGACTCCAGAAATTGGCTTTAAAGAATGGATATAGAAGTTTCCATGTTTCATAACAGCGCATTCCTTTGCTATCCATAACAGGAATAACAAAATCATTAGTCAGGGTATTTATCATTGAAAATATAATTGAAACTGGAATTACTACAAAGAAAATTACAAAAAGAAGTAAAATAATTACTGGAATGATTTCTTCGCCAGGAGAATCCAATATCTCACTAATATCTGGAAACAAAGCAATCAAGTAAATTATCAATGGTATAGATGAAATCAATAGAATGGCAATAATTATTGACTGGACTACAAGTTCAAAAACAAACAGGCTATTCCCGAGATGAATACTAGATTTGTCATAACTCTCGAAAAATGGAGCTTTAAGCAGAGTTCTTAACCATACCATCCTGTATCTTGCTCCAATATATTTGAGAAGGAGCATAAAACTTATGAATATTATGAAAATAATAATTGATATTACAATCACCAATGCAACATTATCTTTAATGAAATCAAAGGATTCCTTGAAAAATGCTGATGATTGTGATGATCTTCCGAAATTGTTGGAACCTGAATTAAAATTGGGTATTCCCATTTGTCCCAGAGAAGCTAAAAAGAATAGCCATCCAAGATAAACATAACGTTTCAAAGAGAATGATTTAATCAAAGCTTCATTGGTTCTATTTATTCCATATGTAATACTCTGACCAAATAATGAGAATAAATTCCCTACACCAATCTTGTTTTCCATGACTATTGCTTGTTAGATTATTAAAGCAAATTAAGTCAATTGAAAATTTATCCGGATCTTCGAATAATATTGACTATAATACCTGAGGGATGATATCAGTCTGGATGTCTGTCAAAAGATATTTCAAGGAGAATCCAATGAAGATTTCACTATTGACTGTTGGAACAGAAGTACTAATTGGACATACTATTGATACAAATGCAGCTTTTATAGGAACAGAGCTTTCAAAGATCAATTTATTCTTATCTTATCATATTACAATAGGAGATATAAAGGAAATTATCAAAGAAGTATTTCTGGAATTAAGGGAAAAAAGTGATATGATTATTATAACAGGTGGTTTAGGACCCACCCCAGATGATTTCACGAAGTATGCTGTTGCTGAAGCAATCAAAAAGAAGCTGGTATTCAATGAAGAATTATATAAGAACACCCAGAATTTCTTTAAAAAAAGAAACAGGAAAATGCCAAAATCAAACAAGACACAAGGTGAAATCATAGAAGGATGTACTGTAATAAAAAATCCCGAAGGAACTGCTCCATCGCTAATATTCAATGATGAACATCGAACGATTATTCTTTTACCTGGAGTACCGAGAGAAGTGAAATCACTTTGGGAAAATGGTGTCTCCGACTATATAAAGAAAAAATTCAGCATCAAGGAAAAAAAATACAACAGGATTATCAACTGTGCAAGACAACCTGAAAGTGAGCTTTCAAACATCTATGAAGAAAGATCAACTGGCTGCAATAATATTGCTTTTCTTCCCAAACTTGGGACATTAGAAGTCAGATTAACTAGCAATAATAAAAAATGGATTCTAAGTCAATCAAAAATACTTTGTTCACTTCTTGAAGATAAATTCATAGGCTTCGACGAAGATAATCTCTATAACTTCATACATAGAAAATTGATTGAAAGAAAAGAATCTCTTTCAATAGCAGAGAGCTGTACTGGTGGACTACTTGGAGGACGCATAACCGAATTAAAAGGCAGTTCTTCCTATTTCAAGGGAGGGATAATCGCTTATTCAAATGATGCCAAGAGAAAACTGTTGAAAGTTTCCGACAAGCTCCTGGAAAAATATGGGGCAGTTTCTGTTGAAGTTGCTGAAGAAATGGCTAAATCTTGCATGAAAAAATTCAATTCTGATTATGCTCTTGCAATAACGGGAATAGCTGGGCCTGATGGAGGATCTTCAGATAAACCAGTAGGAACAGTCTGTATAGCAATTGCCTGTGCAGATATGAAAACAATTTCTGAAAGACATTTTTTTAAAGGCTCAAGAGCAGTCATAAGAGAGTTGGCAATTGTATATTCTCTGGATCTCCTCAGAAAAAAGTTATGCAGCAAAGCAAGATATAAGGAATAAAGGAAAAAAATACTTCTTCTTGATTTTTATAATAAAATCAATTTATCAAATTCTCATCTCTTGCCCAGGAAGAGTAGATTTGCAATTAAACCAACATTATTAATTACTTGACAAAAAAAGAATAATACAAAACCTACATCTAATAACAATGTAGGAAAGTGGAGGTGTATAATGAAATACTTTTTTGTGATTGTAATTCTTTTCTGCTCAATAGGTTTGCTCTTCGCGAACTCAAGAGTGATGCTTACTTCAAAGATGCTGGATGAAGCAAATACTGGTGCATGGCCATGCTTTGGTCAGAATCAATACAGGACAGCTCAGAGTAACTATGATGGACCAGATGTGAATATTCAAAAAGCATGGACTTATGAAGTTGGTTATCCAATATATGGCGGCGTAGCAATAAATCATGATGGAAGAATATTCTTTGGCTCAGATGATAACTGGTTCTATTGTATTAATAGTAATGGTGGTTTAGTCTGGAAAGAAATAACTTATGGAGATATCAGAACAACTCCTTGTATTGATGGAGATGGACAGGTATATTTCGGAAGTAATGATGGATATTTTTATTGCTATTTCCATGATGGAAACATGAAATGGTCTTACAGATTCTCTTCAACCATGACAGGAGCTCCAATAGTAGACGATTATGGTAATGTATATTTTGGAGCTAACAATGGTTATATTTATTGTGTTAATTCTATTGGTGGTCTTAAATGGTCTGTCGATGTAGATGCTTCCTCGGTTTTTGCTCCAACTCTGGACAGATCAGGTGGAGTGTTCGTTTCTTCAAGAAGTCATTTGACTATGCTTGAAAAATCAGGAAGTGTTCGCTGGTATTATGATACTTCTTCAATTTATTATCCTGCATCAGTAGATGCTAGCGGTAATCTCTATTTCACTGGTGAAAGCATGGTTGTATATTGCCATGATGCAGAAAACCAGACTATTTACTGGACATACAGATTAAGTGGAGAAAGCCAGTGTGTCCCTTCCATTGATCAGAATGGCAATATCAACGTTGGCTGCGACGACTATAAAATCCATAGTATCAAGCAAGATAGTTCAAGAAACTGGCTATTTACTGCTAATGATGCAATAAGAAAACAAGCTTTGGTTGATGTTACCGGAGACGTAATTTTTGTTTCAGAAGATGGCTGGTTGCATTGCCTGCACAGAGATGGAACCCTTGAGTGGAAATATAATCTGGCAAGTGCAGTATCAGGAGAACTAGCATTAGCAGCAAACGGACAGATAATAGTTCCTCTTGATAATGGTACTGTAGTGGCTATAACTGGTACAACTGGTTTCAAAGACCAGAAAACTGCCAGAAAACTTCCCCAAAAATCATCTCTTGATATTTTATGCAACCCAGTTAAAGATATACTGAAATTCAGATGCACACTTGAAAATGATTCTAACATGAAAGTATATGATGTTAATGGCAGATTAATAAAGGACTTTGGAAAAGTTAAATCAGGCTCTCATACTTATTCATGGCAGATTCCATCTCAAATAAACAATGGTGTCTATTTCATTAATATAAGCAATAACGGAGAATTGATTAAAAAGAAGTTCTTAGTTCTTAAATAATGATTGTCTGGAAGTATTTAAGCCCATAGTTCTCTATGGGCTTTTTTTTAAATGATAAAATTTCTGAAGAAGCATAGTTTAATCCTTATAACACTCTTGTTCATAGGATCAATCTATTTCTATACTACTCCTCCAGGTATTGTTATCAGCAAGGGAGATAGCGTTCAATTAGCCATTACATCAAGATTTTTGGGATTTAGTGTAACTTCTGGATACCCACTTTATATTTGCATGGGTAAACTGTTTACTGATTTTTCTCCTGTTAACACATTTTATATATTAAGCATTTTATCAGGTCTATGGGGAGTTATTTCATTATGGATTTTATACCTGTTACTGGAACAAATAACAAACAACAAGCTAATTCCTCCCATTATTGTTTTATTGATAGGTTTTAGTCCTGTCATGTGGTCTCAGGCAAATATACCTGAAGTATATACTCTAAACCTGTTATTCATAGTTCTATTGTTTCTGCTTGTATGGAAATTTGAACAAACAAGGAATTGGAGATATGCTTATATAATAGGATATGTTGTAGGCTTGAGCACAAATCATCATCAAACAATAGTTTTATTTGCTCCATTTATAGCTCTTTACTTGATTTATAGAGGTTATAAGGAACCAAAGAAGATAATAATCACCTTCCTGCTTTTTCTTTTCGGTTTAAGCTTCTTTCTTTATGGTCCAGTAAGAGGTGTAAGATGGTTCAGAAAGTATCCAAAGGATTTTGGCTTCTGGGAAGATATTTTAAGCATAAAAACCTGG